>JAYOII010000060.1:705-11871 GCA_038118685.1 Opitutia bacterium | reverse complement strand
CTTTATGACAGATTCAAAGGGGAGGTATTTCTTTCGAACCATCAAACCGAATGCTTACCCGGGGCGAACCCCTCACATACACATGAGCGTTTCTTCCAAAGGAATGAAAAAGTTCACGACTCAATGTTACGTCAAGGGAGAGCCCCAAAACAAGCGGGACTTTATCTTGAACAGAGTGAAGGACAAGGAGGCGAGGAATTCTCTCATTGTTCCTTTTGACCCGGTTCCCGATTCGAAACTCGGTGAGTTAACCGCTCGTTTCGACATCGTTCTTGGCCGGACACCAGAAAATTAAACGAAGGGAATCCCCCTGAAAAGGGAGGGGACAAGAATGGCGTAAGCCCGAAGCGTCAAGGAATCGTAATTCTCAAGCGCATGAACTTCCGTTGCCCGGAGGGCAAGGGTTCGGTTGTGACGTAAGTCGCCCGCTCCATTCCTCCGCCAAGGTCCACCACCTGTTCAAGCTGAACCCCGGCACTTTCCCAGGTCTCCAAGTCGTCGCTTTGCTCGACGTGATATTCGAAAACCTCGCCCGCGTTGGAATATGTGGAATTCGTAACGGGATCGGCTTTCCACCGGACGAATGAAATGCGTTGACGGTTGTCTGAGTAAACCGGCTGCAAGGGTAGATCTTGCCTTCTGTCAGGGCCAAGAGAATCCGTCCCCAACGCCCGTTCGAAGAGATTGCTGTATCCATCGCCGTCCGAATCGCTGTAGTCTTCGTCAAAGATTTTTTCAGCCTCTACTTGGGTCAGCCCCGGGTTACGGGCGAGCAGTCTGTCGGAGAATCGGTTCATGATGTCCGTGTAGCGGACGTCCCCGCGCCGAAAAGCTTTCCACACGCTCCGGCTCGGCTCGACCACAGTGAAACTTCTCGTCTGCGTTTCGGCTGGAACAAAAAAGGCGTTGCCTGGCGAATCAAAAGTCAGGGTCACCGTGCCACTCTTCCTTGGTATGATCCTGCTACCCCTGAAAACCTGAACGATATCGGGATCCGAACTGGTAATTTGAACTGGCAGGCCACTCGTGACCGATACGCCTTGGAGCACCAACGGGCGATGTCCACGAGGGGTCAATCGCAAACCACCGGTACCCGGAGCCGGAAAACGAATTTCCTGCCTCTGTCTTGAGGTAACCTCGACAATCAGAGTGACCGGGGGAGCCGCCTTTACGTAAGCGCTTCCGCTTTGGGTGGCGGTGATGCTGACGTTTCCTTCCATCCCGTCCAAAACCAATACCCCTGCCGCGTCTACGGATGCAGGTCCGTAATCAACGGTAAAGGTCACCGGGAGAGTGAAGACCGGATGGTTGATTCCCGTGGATACGGCAGAGGCCACCAACTGAAAGGCCGGGTCATCCCGGACCTTTTCGGGAATAGGTTCGAAGGTGATGAACTGATCGTCTTTGACGCCCGGAGGAACGACGTGAAGGACCCGACTGACGGGTGATGCGGGGTGATAGCGGTCATCCCCCATTTGCATAGCCGTAATGGTCGTGGAACCGGCCCCCAAAACCGTGACGTAGTTTCCGACCACAACGGCAACCGAAGGATTCGATGAAACGTAACTGACCGGCAAACCGGAAGAGGCAAGGGCGAGAAGCGGGAACGTCGAATCACCCACGGCCTTGTCAACCAATGCAGGAAAGCTGATTGTTTGGGGGCCGCCGAAAGCGGGTGGATCGGTATGGTAAGGATGAAGTGGGTCCAAGTGATTTTTCAGCCCCCATTTGTGAGCGAGGTAACCTTCGATTTTCTTGCGGTTGACCGAATTGACGGGTTGATCGAAAACCAGAACTTCGGCAACTTCCCCCATGAAGGTTTGTCCCACTTGATCGAAAGGAATCGCCCCCTGAAAGTAGGAATCTGCCCCGACGATTTTTCCATTGATCCACAAAGACTGACCATTGGGCACAACTCGTAGGGAGTTGACGGCCCACATGTTACTAGGCGTGTCGGAAACAATTCTAACGCTCTCGGAAGCATGACTGAGTTCAAAAAATCCATCCGGTCCCGTCGTGGCAAGATCGCCACCGAGAACATAGGAGGCCCCCGTTGAGCTTTGCCTGTGTACGATGAACACGAATTGAGGGTTTGGCACCGAATTTTGAATATCGAAACTCTGTCCGGAATCGAAGGAAACAACCGGTTTTTCGTTCAAAGAATTGGGAAGCCAACGCGTCATGTTGGCGTCCACCGCCTGAATGGGGTTGTTTGTGTTGCCCGACTTGTCGGCCCACATACTAACCTTGTTTCCAAAAATAAAATCATATTGGTCGTCTCGGACGTTGTCACCGTTTACGTCGTTGGCATCAAGCCAAAGCCTGAGACCGGGAGCGGAGTCCGAAAAGAGGTTTCCAAACCCGATGGTAAAGGAATGACTGACCGGAGCAGCCGGCTCGAAGCGGGCGTCTCCAGGCTGAATGGCCGTAAAGGTCACTTCACCCGGACCAAAAATTTGGACCTGTCCGCCATTCACCACGGCACGTGTCGGGTCGGAGGTCGAGAAGCTCACGGGCAATCCTGAGGTGGCATTGGCATCGAGCATAAAAGGGAAATCCCCCACCGAATGATCCAATATGGGTGCAAAGCTTATGCTTTGAGGAACCTTGACTACCGTAAGGTAATTGGTCACGGGAACGGCTTGGGCATAAGAATCGCTCCCGCTTTGGGAGGCTACGATTTTCGTCGTTCCCGCCCCCATGAGTTCAAGTTGATTAAAGTCTCCTCCACCTTGCCCGAATATCTGGGACAAGTCGGTGATGTCCAGCGCGTGTTCGTAAATGCGCAAATCGTCAACCACCCCATCGAAAGGATCGACGGCAGAGCCAAGCTTGAGGTTCGTGTACCTCTGATCCAAAGGCATCCCTGAGATGACAAGACCGCTGGCTTGAGCGATTTGCACGGCATTGGCATACATGGAGAGAGTTGCGTTTCCATCGAAAACAAGGGCCAAGTGAACCCATTCGTCTTGCTGGAGAACAGGACCGGATGAATTCAAATCAAAAGAGGTCGAGTTTCCGTCACCGAAGAAACTGAATGCGACCCCACCGGACCCCGCATCTTTTCGTAAATCGAAGAGGTTCATTCCCTGCAATCCGTCCTTGGACAGAATAGTCGAAGCACTGCCGTTGACGTCCTGAGCTTTCAACCAAACCGAAAGAGTAAAGGCGCCCTCGAAAGGCACGCTCCCAAGCTCAACCCTTCCGGCAGGACTACCTAGGTCGAGGCCATTGGAGAAAATCCCTTTGGTCCAGGAGTTCAAGGGACCGGTGCTGACCAGATCAACCAGAGTGCCGTGATAGCTTCCTTGTGCGTCAGGGGCGCTGGAATAAAGCTCCTCATCCAATTTCCAATGAGCCAAGAGGTATTCCTGACGAGTCACCTTCAAGCGGGCGACCGTCTCGTCCTCTACGGTATAAAGCAAGGGCAGACCGGTCGGACTGGCATTTCCGTCGATAGAATAACCTTGCAGATTAACGGCCGGCAAGTTTGCCCGGACCGAACTCAGGTTTTGATCAAAAACCAGAGTTTGCAAGTCTTTCTCCGAAACAGTCAGGTTACCGTTAAGAAAAACGAAATAGTAAAGATCAGACAACGCATTGCTAACGGTGATGGGATAAATTCCCGCGGGGGTAGGGGAGGAGAAGTTGCCATCCCCGACGGAAGTCGAAACTACGATCGATTGATTGAAGTCATCGACGGAGTCCCCGTTAACCAGACCTTCGATCGAGTAAGTGAGAGTCGGATTGGACTCCGTGGTGCTCCTGAACTGGTCGTTGGCGGTGACCACCAATTCCCGTTTCATAATTTGAAACTCCAATGGCAACGGCTCGGCCGCAAACCAATGAGAGTCTCCGTTTTGTCTAGCCAACAGGCGAACCGTGCCAGGCTTTTTTATCGTCATCACCGAGCCATTGAGGTCGACCGATTCGTTTCCTTCCAGAATTTCGAAGGAAACCCCGAGACCGGAGGTCGCGCTGACGTTCAAGTCGATGGGCGAATCTCCGTATACGATAATGCCAAGATCCTCTTCAAAGAGTATGCTCTGCCTACCCTTTAAAACAATCAGGTCGATCTGTTCGAAGTCCTCGCCTGACGAATTGGCTGCCCTGAGGTTGACCGAAAAAGTCCCTGTTTGGTTCGCTTCCCCGAAAATAAGTCCGCTATTGGAATCAATCTCCAAGCCCTGAGGCAATCCGGTCGCGTTGTATTCGGTCGGCCCCTTGATTGACTCGATTTGGTATTCGTACTCCTCTCCGTAGCGGGCAATCAGTTGCGAATCGGTAAACTCGAAGACGGACTGCAGTTCTTTCATTGTGAGGGCCTGGTCAAAAATCCGCAAATCGTCAAACAAGCCGCCGAAGGTTTCCCCGCCATCGGGATGCGCTCCCAAATAGGTGTTCGTGTCTCCCCCCGTGCCCTGGAGGGTTGCATTGGCAACGCTGATTGGAATGCCGACCTCACCCGCATTGACGAAGAACCGAACCTTCGAGCCATCCCACATCAGGGTGTAATGAACCCAATCACCCGTCGTGAGGGGTATCTCGGAAGTGTTGATCCAGGTTCCCAAGTAAACCCCTGCGGAGACAAAACCATTCGATATCTCGACTCTCATCTGATCGCTCTTGAGAACAACCGCATCCACGTCGGTGGTATTGAGCCAAAAGGAAAGAGTGAAAGTATCGGTCAAGCTGAAGGTGGCGCTTTTCGGGAGATAAACCGACTGGTTCTCGTCGAAACGCAAAGCGGTACCTTGCCTTCCCTGCTCGGAATGATCGTAAAGGTCGGTGATGGAATTCCCCACTACGCTTCCATTGTTTTCAAGTCCCGAGGAATCACGAACGATGGTTCCGTTCAACTCGTCGAAACTCCAATGCACAATGGGACTGTTGGGCAACTTGATCTCGGGAATATTGTCGAAAGAAGGTGCTTCGGTATCATAGGGATGCCCGCCAAAGTCACCCGAACCATTGCCGTAAAGAGTGATAATCTCGGGGGAAGAAAGAGGACGGTCGTAAACACGAAATTCATCGATCTTGTCCGTCAATCTCGCGAAACCAACGGGAATGTTTCCGATGGTGTCGATGCTTGCGTTGATTTTGTAATTGGAGGAACCAACCTCCGTACCATCAACGTAGAACTTTGTATTCGAACCCAGACCGACCGCCGCAAGGTGATGCCAACCGGCGGTCATCGCATTTGCGCCATACCCGGAGCCCCTGAAATCGACGATTCCCGAATTGTAGATACCCAGTTCCTTGTTTCCGGCTTGATCGAACACCACGTGCCTTTGATCGCCGCCTGCGCCGGAGGCCAAAGTATGCCAATAATCGACCAATCCATTTTCGACGAGCGGGGTTTCCAACCACACCGAAATGGTCCAATTATTAGGAAGATCAACGGCATTCATTCCCATTTCGATGCGGGATGCGGGCATATTACCCAACTTTAAGCCCGAACCGAATTTACCGGCAACGGATAGGTCCGTCCCCGGAATATCTAGCAAGGTCGCGTTCCTTTTGGCCTTGGATGAATCGTAAACGGTACCTCCATCGGTTTCCTCGAATGGGAAATACAAGGACAAGCCTTCCTTGATCTTGAAGGTCGTACCGGCCAAATCTTCGGTTATACCCCATTTGTGAGCGAGATACCCCTCGATTCGCTCGCGATCGTCCGGCTCCAAATAGCGGTCGAACACCATGACTTCTCCAATTTCACCAATCAATTGGCCGTACCCGGTTCCGGGGTCGTACCCGAGGGTAATTTGCTGGAGCACGTTGGATTCTTGATGAAACGAACCCAAACGGATACCCGATTTGGCATCCAAGGTCCAACCGCTCGAACCGTCGTTACTTCCAATGACCACCCCGGATCCTTGTGCCACGACAAAAACACTCAGCGGCGTGGAGCCAAGGGTCAGGGTGCCGATGTTGAGAGATTGGCCGGAAGCAAACCGCATCGCAGGCATGTCGTCGAAAACCCGCATGGCATAAGAAGGTTGGGCCAATGGCACCGACTGAACGGCATTTTTCTCGTTTTTAGACTTATCGACCCAAAGCGAGACCTTTTGCTCGTCAAGCCACTCGTTCCGAACTCCGTCTCCATCCGGATCGGTCGCGTCCAACCAAAGAAGGAGCCCGTCCATCGTATGCTTGGTAAAACGCGTGTCGCTTGCAGTGAAAGCCTTGATCGCCGAACCCCAAGAACCGCCTCCGAGATTCTCCGCGTATGCACGGTAATAATAGCGCGTATTTTGGACAAGGTTTTCGACCAGAGCCTCGTGAGTGCCAAGCCCCACTGGATTGCCGTTGTTAAGCACGATCACATTGTCCCATTTGGAAGCGTTGTTCTCATCGACGGCAGTCGAATTCTCCTCAACCCAATCGTCTCCCCAAAAGATTTTGAGTACAGGGGGATCGCCACCCTCAGTCACGATATCGGTAACCTTCGTGACGCCTCCGTATGGATTGACTGCAAGATGGGGATGACCGGATGAGAGAAGTTGCTCCGGAGAACGCCACTTGTGAGCAAGATAACCCTCGACGTTCGCCCGCTCACTCGGGTTAAGTTCGCGGTCGAAAATCATAACCTCGGCGATTTCGCAGCTTGATTTCTCCCATCCGTTGTTTCTTCCGGCCCCACCGAACTGTAGAATTCCAGGCGCAAAATTATTATTATTGGAGCCGGTGGATCCGACGACCAGGGAATAACCATCCCTCCAAAAGGAAGCCCGCGGGTTGCCGCCCTTCGCCTCGATTGTCCCAACGTGCAAATGCCAATCGGTGTCAAACGGACCGGCCGTGGAAATCCAACCCTCGGCATACCACCTCCCCGTCAGTCCCCCATGGTATCCGAAGAGGAAGTTTCTGTTGCGGGAGCTTATCACCCTGAAACTTGATCCGCCCGTGTAGCGGGCTATCGAAATCATGGTATAACCCCCGTTGGTCAAAAAGTCATAACTATCGGAACTCGAGATCAAATCGTTCCCATCGAAATTCACGACCGGCTTGCCCTCGAAAGAAGAAAGGTAAAAAGTCGGATCGCCCAACGTTCTGGTCATGTGTCGACCGTTGCCCGAAGCGTCGCTCCAGGTATTGACCAACTCTCCGTTCCCGAGTACCGACCCCATGTCCTCTGTCAGGTCACCGTCCATATCCTGAGCGGAGAACCAGGCCGCCATACCTTCGATGGTATCGGGCTTGAAAGAGCGGTCGGTAACCGTTTCGGTAATGGTTACCTTTCCCCCGATCGAATTGATCGCAGCCCGCAGAGTGGCCCGGGAAGGCATCACGTCGATGGGGTTGATCGTTTCCACGCCCGACTTTTCTATTCCCAGAAATTCCAAGAATCCATCATTGGGGACGTCTCCGGAAAAGATATGGGCGACTTCCGTATCAGGCAATCCTCTGTCGTAGACCCTGAAGTCATCAAGTTGCCCCTTGAAATATCCGTATCCGGGATAAAGCGAAGTTCCCTGGCTTACGCCGAAGGAGGGCACCTCCTGATGCAGCGACACGGTCGATTCGGGCAACAGCACGGGACCCGCCTTCAGGACTCCGTCCACATAGAGTTTGAAGGTCTTGGGGGAATCTCCGAAAGTAACGATCACGTGATGCCACTGATCGTCGTTGATCGCACCGGTGTCAGTCAATTCGACGCTCCCCGAACCCTCGGCGATCTTTGCGCGCAGAACACCGTCATCGAGTGAAATGGACAAGCCGGAGGTCGAAGTTCCTTCGTCGTAGAGAATTTGCTGATGATAACCGGCTTGAGCAGCACCTCCAATATCATCCTGATAAATGGCAAGAACTTCCGTATCGTTCAAATCGGAACCATAAAAACGCAAGTCATCCACTTTACCGTCGAAATAATCGCTGAACACTTGGTTCGTGCCGCCGATCTTCCATTTCTCGGTTGCAAGAAGATCAATCGGATCGCCGTCGGGCAACAATTGCTCGTCCGTCTTGACCCCGTTGAAATAAAAACGGAGAGACGAAGAGTTGTAATCGGCCACGATCGCCAAGTGAGCCCAGTTGCCTTGACCAAGCGATTGATTCGAGTCCACCGTGGTTTGCCCCGTCAGGTTTCCGTGGGTGTAGGAAATGGTATTGTTGCCATCGATCGTAAATTTCATGGGACCTCGCCTCAACAAGGTTCTTTCATTCGACGTCATGAAGAGATTCGGATAGGCGCTCGGCTTGATTTTGGTCAAAGTCGTCGCCCCTCCGCCAGCCGGCGTATAAAAGTAAGCCTCTTGATTGGATCCGCCGCCGCCCTCTCCATGGGCTATGGCAATGGCATAATAACCTGCTTCAAGCGTCACGATGGTCGACTGAGTGCCGCAGCATTGAGGCTGATAAACCATTTGCTCGTTCCCCTTGTTTCCAGCGACCTCGAAAACTCCGTCCTGGTCCAAATCAATCCAAATCGTTCCCCGGTCGTCATTTCCACGGATTTCCCATCCGTAGGGGCCACTCACTTGAGCATGAAAGATTCCATTAAAAAGGCTCAGGTAATTGTCGTTTCGGTTAATGCCGATACCTGCGTTTCTGTAATCCCCGTCATTGTTGAAATCCAAACCTCTGTTGCCGGGACCGTTGGTCAAAGTGCTCGAACCGCTTGGGGTGAGTTTGAACATATTTTCGATGTTCGTATAGTACTCGTTTTGGATGGCTTCGAGAAAACCATGGGCATAAAGTTGACCTTGCGTATAATCGCCGAGGTTTTCGGTGTCCGCATTCACCCAAAGAGAGATCGTGTAGGAACTCTTGTGTAGGTCACGAAGTTTACCTTGAGCGCTTAGTTCACCGAGGTCATTGGTGCCATCCAAGTCAATGCCCTGACCATATTTGGCGGAAACCCAAGCAGGAGATCCGGACAAGTCGCCGTTGAGTTTATCGACTCCGAGATCCCCGACGACCGACCCGCTGCCTTCGTCCATCGGATAATAGGCGACCAAATCCTCATACTTCGTCATAGCCGGCCCAGAGTAAATCTTGGAGGATGGACGGACGCGGAAACTGACGCTTCGGCCGTCAAAGGATTGGGCAAGAAAACCGGAAGCATTCGCATCAAGATTCAACCAGTCGTCCTTTCCATTGAAGGACAAAGCCCGACCGGCAAACCCATCGGGACGGGACGCATTCGGGTCACTTGACTCGAAAAGCGCAGTATGATTCATCGGAGAGGAATCATAGACAAAGGTTCCGTTGCTTTCGTCGAACCTAAGGTGGCTCATGAGAGATTCACGTACTTCGGGGTCCCCGTTGGACCAATCCATTCCGTCGGAACTAAGGGCAAAGGCTCGGAAATAATAGGTTTCCCCGGGGATCAAACCAGTGACCGTTGCGTTGAATTCCCCCAAGCCCTGAGGTGAACCGCCTGCTACCTCTACCGAATTATCCCAATTTGCAACGTCGTAACCGCCGTCTTCGTTGCCCCAGTATATCCTCACGACGGGTTGCGTCGAATCAAAGGCGACAAGATCGCCGGTAACCGTCGCAGTTCCGCCTCCGGAAGGCGTAATACTCGAAACCTCGACTACGGGAGGTAAGGATACGGCGGAAGTTTGAAAACGCATCGTACCATTGAGGAAAATGCTCGCCATCTCGTTGGAAGAAAGATCCTTTTCATACAACCTGACCTCGTCGATCAGGCCGTTGAAATGATTTCCATTTTCATTGGTTCCCACCCTGAAGTCATATTGATCGCCCGTATTGATAACGCGCGGAATCATAATTGGATTGTTTTCCACCGAACCGTCCACGTAAAGAACGACGTCTTCCACTCCGCTTCCAATGGGAGGAAAGACAAATCCGACGTGATGCCAGGCATCGTCGTTCAGTATGGTAGCTCCTGTCAATTGCCCGCCTCCGACGTCAAGTTTCAATCGGCCGTTCTCGACCGAGAAATCCCACCCCCGTCCGTTCCCGGGTCCTCCCCAAGAAACCAAGGTTCCGTTGATGGAAGAGGGGGGCATCTTAAGCCATAAGGCCAACGAACGATGCTTTTCCCCGCCGATCCCTTTGAAACCCTTTGCCGAAACGTGCTCGCCCGAACCATTAAGCCTGAGAGCCCGACCGACTTTGCCAAAAACACGGTCGGACTCGGAGACCCCGACGAGGGTTGCGTTTCGGGAACCAACCGAATCCAAGGCTTGGCTTCCGGTCGTTTCGTCAAAGGACCACCAGGAAGACAGACCTTCCTGCGAAGGCAAACTCCATACCCCCGAATGAACGGAATTACCTCCGAACAAGCGGTAGTAATAAGTGGCATTCTTCTGCAAGCCATTGAGTGAAAGAGAAACCAACCCGTTGGAGTGAGTTCCGTTCAAATCGATTCGGTGGTCCCAAAGGGTTGAATCGTTGGAATCCACCAACTGGTTTTCGCCTCCGTCGTTGTCTCCCCAGAAAAAAGACAGGGTAGGGGGATCCCCACCATCGTTTTCCACGCGACCCGAAAGCCTGACCGAGGAGGAAGACACGTCTTTGGGACTGGTCGTCGTAAGAGTCGGAGCAGTCGGATCGATGACCAACTTGATTTGCTTTACACCGGTTCCGGCCAAGTTCGTTGCGGTAAGGTTGAGGTCGAAGACCCCGATCTCAAGGGGCTTGCCCGTGATCTCTCCGACAAGGGGGTCCACCGTTAACCCATTGGGAAGATGACTCACGCCATAAGAGGTTGGTGACTGCGTGGCATCGATCGAAAACTGAACGTGGACCAACTCCTCTTTAAGGTCGTCACCTTGGAAAATCTTTTGAATCTCACTTTCCGAAAGAGCGTCATCATAGACACGCATATCATCCAAGTCTCCGCCGTAGTAGGCGTTGTACTCGTTACGCCACCTGCCGAACTGGAAAGTTTGACCATTGCCGGTACTGATTTGGGATCTGGTCCAATTGGAAATCAAGTCTCCGTTGACGAAAATCGATACGTCCGACCCATTGTAAAGGTGAGCGAAGTGAACCCAGTCAGTGCGAATGTCCGTACCATGGTTGGATCTCGGGTCCCAACACCAGTGTTGACTGAGCAGTTGAGTGTAACCACCATCCTTGATGTTCCGAATGCCCCAATACTTGTTCAAGCCGTTGGGACAGTTGGTATCTCCGTAACCGTAAAATCCGGGCTGACTCCTCGGGTTGTTATTGTTGGCTTTCACCCAAAAG
>JAYOII010000060.1:0-695 GCA_038118685.1 Opitutia bacterium | reverse complement strand
GGGAATTTTTTCCGTCAATCCCGAGAAGTTCTCCGGTCGCCTGAGTCGAAACATGCCCATCCGTACCATTGAAGCTGAGAGCTCGACCAAATCTGCCTGTCGTCCACGTTGTACCGGCAACCAAGCTTCCGTCGAAACGCCCCAAGGCATCCCGAGCCACGATTCCATCGCCTTCGTCCATAGGCCAATAGGCCACCAAATTGGCGGGACGGGTCTGAACTGATTTTCTAAACTCGGATGAAACCGAACCACGATAGGCAAGATAAAGAACTTCCGGAGCGGTAATCACCGGAGGCTTGACCTCGACGAAACTGCCACCACCGAGAGCAACCACTCCTTTCTCAATGGAATTGCGGGCAGCCATGGCAACCCGACCACCGCCGGCTCCACGATTTCCACCGATGACCTGTATCAAGCCTCGGTTGTAAATATTGTCTCCAATCAGTCGAATGGCTCCGCCTGATCCTCCACCTCCGTGATCCCATTGATGACCATTCGTCCGTCCGTCACCACCATTGGCGCTAAGGACGCTCCCCTGTGCGATCGTAAGATCCCCGTCGGCCTTAAGCTCCAAGGCTCCGCCTCCGGCACCGGAACCTTGATAATACCTTCCGCTTGACCCACTGCTTCCAGCCAAAAGGTGCGTGATCTGTTCGTCCCCGTAGCCATAACTGGCGCTCACTCCCCAATTCCCC
>JAYOII010000059.1:0-11885 GCA_038118685.1 Opitutia bacterium | reverse complement strand
CCGCTGGTCAGTCCCCTGGCTCCTCCGTTGTCGGAAGTGAAGAGCACGAAAGTATCCTTCTCGATTCCCGCCTTGCGGACCGCATCAAGAATTTGCCCGGCGCTCCAATCGCACTCCTCGACCTGAGCCTCCTCGACCGTCTTGGCCTTGGTCATGAACTCGGGTCTCGCCCTCCGCGGACCATGCACGAAAGCATGGGGGACGTAGCAGAAGAAAGGCTTGGCCTTGTTCTTCTCGATGAACTTCACGGCTTCCTCGGTGAACAGCCGGCAGAGCTCCGCCTGCTCATCCATGTCGTCCACCTGGTCGATCACCTTGGTCCCTCGCAAAATCGGAAGGTGGGGGAATTTCCAGCGCTTCAATCCCGGCCACATGTCATTTGAATACGGAATTCCCACGTATTCGTCAAAGCCCTGAGAGGTAGGTAGAAACTGAGGCTGATCACCCAGATGCCACTTTCCGAAGCAACCCGTCGCATAGCCCGCCTCCTTGAGCATCTCGGCAATGGTAACCTCCTTGGGATGCAACCCGTGCACGTCGCCCGGGAAAAGCACGGCGTGGTCCGAGCCCTGTCCCAGACCAACCCGGCGCGGATAGCTCCCCGTCATGAGAGCCGCCCGGGAAGGGGTGCAGACCGAGGAAGCGAGGTAAAAGGACGTGAGCTTCATTCCCTCCTTGGCCATCCGGTCCAAATGAGGGGTCTCGTTCTTGGTGGAACCAAAGGGGCCGATATCGCCGTATCCCAAGTCATCGATGAAGATCACGATGAAGTTGGGTTTCCTTGCTTCGGCCAATGGACAAAGAGCCAACAAGAGGCCAAGAAAAACGGGGGGAAGTTTCATGACACGATCTTAAATGAGCGCCCCACCCTTAGGCAAGTTCCGTAAACGCCCCCAAACAAATCCTCGCCCGGCGCCTCCTTTTCCTTCTTACTCCATCTGTGTACCCGGCGATCCAAAGCCCCCTGTCCCCACCCGCTTCTTCCGAGGCGGCTTGCCTGCGGTGAAGCTCCAAGCAAACTTGCTCCTCCTTCTCACCTCCGTGATCTGGGGATTCGGGTTCATCGCCCAGCGTCTCGGCATGGATCATATCGGGCCTTACTCCTTCAACGTCTTCCGCTTTTTGCTCGGCGCCCTCTCCCTCGTCCCGCTCGTCTATTTTCTCGGACGCAAAAAGACCAGACCATCAAAAATAGGCAAACCCTTTTGGATCATCGGCGGACTGGCAGGTCTCGTCCTCTTCGGCGGAGCCACCCTCCAGCAAGTCGGCCTGCTTTACACCACTGCGGGAAAGGCGGGCTTCATCACCGGGCTCTACCTTGTGATCGTGCCCCTCCTCGGCTTTTGCCTTCGCCAGAAAATCGACAAGCTCACCCTGGCGGGCGCCCTGATCGCCACCTACGGACTCTACCTCTTGAGCATCACCGAAGGCTTCAATATCGGACAGGGAGATACCCTCGTTTTGATCGGGGCCTTCTTCTGGGCCGTTCACGTCCAAGTGGTGGGCTATGCCGCGAAGTACAAACTCGACGCCCTCAAGTTGGCCATCCTGCAATATCTAATCTGCGCAGGGCTCAACCTACTCCTCGCCCTCTTTTTGGAGGAGTTCACCGTTCAGGCCACCCTCGACGCCTCGGGAGCCATCCTTTACGCCGGGCTCGTCTCGGTCGGGGTGGCCTATACCCTGCAGATCGTAGCCCAAAAGCACGTCGATCCCAGCCGGGCGGCCATCCTCTTGAGCCTCGAAGCCGTTTTTGCGGTCTTGGCCGGTTGGCTTATGCTCGACGAGCTGCTCAACTCACGCGAGTCCTGGGGGTGCATCCTTATGTTCGCCGGCATGATGCTCTCGCAAATGCCTGGCTTGGGGAAAAAGGAGTAAGGATTAAGAAGGGCTTTCGGACACACCCAACCAAAGCTTCCGAAAGCTTCCGTCCGGGTCGTAGATCTCGGCTTGCTTGGGCAGGTTGAAAGCCCGGTTGGGACGGGGATCGTTCCCCACGCCCCCTAGATAGGCCCAATTGCCGTAGTTGCTACAAGGGTCGAAATCAATCAGGTTGCGTTCGAAAAAACGGGCCCCGTCCAACCAACTCTGTCCCAACTCGTGGATCAAGTAAGAGGCTACGTTTTGCCTGCCCCGATTGCTCATCCATCCGGTCAGCACGAGTTCGACCATGTTGGCGTTTACGAAGTCGTCTTGGGTTTGCCCAAGTCTCCAGTTCTTGAGCTTCAAGGAATCACGCTGCGAATCATAGGTCTCCTCCTCTTTGATCCCGCCCTCGATAAAAAGTCGATGCCCGAACCTGCGCCCCACGAAACGAAAGAACTCGCGCCAGAGAAGTTCGAAAAAGAGCCAATAGGTGCTGTCGTTGGCCACCCGTTCCTCCTCGTATCTTTGGATCTCCCAAAAGACTTGCGCCGCGGACAGGCAACCGTTGGCCAGCCAGGGCGACAACTTGGATGAGTAGTCCGCCCCCACCAACCCGTTACGGGTGTCCTTGTAGCGCTGCAAACAAGCCCGGTCCCACATCCATTCGTTGATACGGTTCCACCCCGCCTCTTCCCCTCCCCGAAAGACCAAAACGGCCCGCTCGTCCAAAACCGTTTCCTCAAACCCCAAGGAAGTAAGCTTGGGTAACGGAATCTTTCCTTTCCATGAGCAAGCTAGATCCCGAGGTTCAGGGCAAAGGTCTCGTACGCGGAGGTTTTTCTGAACCTTCCTGCGGAAATGGCTAAACACGTGCGGAAGTTCATCCAGAGCAAAGGGCAAGTCCTCCTCCTCGAAGAGTCCTTTGCCTGGGGTCAAAACCAGTTCGACCTTCTTTGCCAAGGCCCGCTCCTCGGAAACCTCCTCATGGGCATCCTCTCTTTGGGCGTAGCAGACTTGAGCCCCATAACTCTTCATCAGCTTGGGAATTTCATCGAGCGCCCGGCCCCGGACAAACTCGATTTTTCCACCCCGCCCGGTAATTTTTTCCCGCAAGGCACTCAGAGATTCGTGCTGAAACTGAGCTCGGAACGGACCCATACGGTTAGGATTCCAAGACCGCTCGTCGAAAACATAAACGAACAAGACTTCACCGCACTCCGCCAAGGCCCAATGCAACGCAGGGTTGTCAGCCAGGCGAAGGTCGTTACGAAGCCACAGCAAGCCTTTCTTCATACAGTCCTCAACTTATCCCGTTAAAGCCCATTCTCAAAACGGACCGGATCGGAAGAACTAGTTGGTATGCTCCCTGATGATCCGTTCGGCTGTTTCGCGCCCCGAGCGCATCGCGGCATCGATCGAGGGCAACCCACAGTAATCCCCGCAGCGATGGACTCCGTTGACCACAGGATCGGGCGCGGTGGCAACGGGACAGGCGGGCACCGCTTGACGAATCCGGTAGCCCTTTACGAATTTCCACTCGATTCCTTTGCCGAACCAGGTTTCAAGTTGCCCGAGAACTTCCTGAGCCAGTTCTTCATGTTCAGTTTCCTGCCTTCCGATCACGCTCGTCGAGGCGAGTGCCCGGCCCGAAGGCGCGCAATCGCACAGAGCGCTTACGAAGGTCAGGTTGTTGACGGGCCCTTGGCCCGTACCATCCAAGTGCAAAATGGGCTCGCTCTTCGGCACTTGATCCGCAGGCAGGCTGAAGTACAAACAATCGACCGCATTCCATTGCCCGGGCTTGTCCTCGATCCCAAGCAGACGATTCGCAGGATCGATGTCGGTGGCCAGGACAACCGCCCTGCCCCCGAACCTTTTGCCATCCGCCGACTCGATTGCCCGCTGTTCCACTTTCATGATCTCCGTACCAAGAGCCAGGCTATCCTTTGGAAGTTTACCCGCCATTTGCTTGGGCAGTTCTCCGATCCCCAAGCGGGGCAGCACGGTATCTCCTTGGGCAAACAAGCGAAAGGTCTCCTCGAATTTGCGCACCGTGGTGGAAAGCTCGTTTTCCAAAAAGACCCCCCGCATGAAAGGCTTCCAAAAACGATCGATCATTGCGGGCCCAAAACCGAGTTTCGACAAGGCATCCAGGGTCGACAAGTCGTCGGGCATCGAACGGGTGGAGAGCAAGCCCGTCCGCATCATCCCGACCCGGATCTTATCGAAAAGCGCACCGATCGGGTTGCCGAGCGACAAGAGTCCGTCGATCGGGTGGCGGAACGGATCGGCCACCCGATGAAAACGGTCCCCGAACCAAACCCGCGAACCCGGGTAGCATGCCTTCAGGTCCAAGGCCTCGTAATCCAAAAACTTCCGAGCCTCCGGATAAGCGGTCAGCAAAACCTGAAAGCCACGGTCCAAACGGTATCCGTCCACCTCATCCGTACGCACCCGCCCCCCAACCTCTTCATCTCTGTCGAAAAGAAGAAAGGGAACGCCGGCACCCTGCAAGGTCCGGGCGCAAGCCAACCCCGCCATCCCCGCCCCAACAATCAGAACTTGCTCAGCCTCCGCCATTTGAATGGTAAATCAATTCCCTCAAAAACATGAGGATATGTTAAAAAGCCAACTCCCTTGAAGTCCGATTAGGCTTCCCTTGCCGCCTTGATGGCTTTGAGGAGGAGTTTCTTGGTCATGAGAGCCCCTTCCACGGGGTCGATCCCTCCGCCTTCGAACTCGATGGTGATGACCCCGGAAAAGTCGGAGGCATGGATGATGCGCAGCATGCGGTAATAGTCGGTCTTGGTCTCGTTGCCTTGGTCGTCGAACTTGAGGGCCTTGGCGCAAACCGCCGGGGCATAGGGCAAGCTTTTGTTCACCCCGTCGTAGCGGTCGTAGCGGCCGAAGTTGTTGAAGTCGGGAAGGATGCCGGCGTTGGGACGGTCGAGGGCGTCCATCGCCTTGAGGAGCCAGTCGGGGTTTTGGGAATTTCCACCGTGGGGTTCGATCACGACTTTTACTTTGCTGTCCTTGGCGTAGTCGCAAAGGCGCCCCACCCCGTCCTTGGCGTTTTGTACGTTCTCGTCGGGGTTTCCACCCGAGCGGCAGTTCACCCGGATGGCGTCGCACCCGAGCTGGGCGGCGCAATCGATCCAGCCTTTGTGCTCATCGACGGCCCGGTCGCGCTGGGCCTTGT
This sequence comes from Opitutia bacterium, assembly GCA_038118685.1. Classification (GTDB taxonomy): domain Bacteria; phylum Verrucomicrobiota; class Verrucomicrobiia; order Opitutales; family Seribacteraceae; genus Seribacter. The sequence goes on along the minus strand of JAYOII010000059.1, from coordinate 6,820 downwards.
CCTTGGCGTCGAGCTGGTTCTTCGCGTCGACCAGGATAAGGACGTTCTTCATGCCTTCCCCGGTGGTGCGCTTGACCAGCTCGCCGACGTACTTCTTGTCGGTGTGCTTGCCTCCGAACGGACGGTTCCAGTATTCGATGTGGGTAATGCCGAGCTTTTCCTTGCAGAGGGCCGGGTAGTCGAGGTGGTCGAGCTTGCGCCCGATCCAGCGGTGAAAGGTGTATTCCTGGATGCCGATCTGGAAGCGGTTGGGGTCGTTCTTGGCGACGGCGTGCAGAGAGGGGGTGAGGGTAAGCGCTGCGCCACCGAGGGTGAAGTTGCGCACGAAAGAGCGTCGGGTTTGGGTTTGCATGCCCATACTCTGCTTTTTTTACGCAAAAAGAGAAAGCCTCTTTTGCTTTAGCGGGAAAAAATCAATTTCACTCGATCAAAGAGAACAAGACCGTTGTGAAAGACCGTCAGGCGGTCTCCGAAAGAGTTTTACTCTCGGCAAAGAGGATCAGTAGGTGGAATTAGGTGGATCCAAGGTAAAGCCAAACTCAGCAGCCTTGACGGATGCATTTCCCAGTTCCAACGCAGCTTGAAGCATTTTCGGGCCATACTCATTCGACAATTCCAACTTTTCCTCTTCCGTAGCGTCCGATTCCTCAAGTTGCTTACCGAGTTCCTTGAGCCGGGCTTGGCTGGCATCAAGTTCTTCCTTGGCCGCATCATAGTCTTCCTTGGACTCGATGCCTCCGAGTATTGTGGTCATGGCGTTCATTTCGGAAATCATGTCGTCCATGACCGATCCGGGAGAAGATCCGCAACTGGCAAAAAGCAGCGCCAGAACCGAAAGAATCGAAGGGAAAAGAAGGGCGGTGGTTGTTTTCATATTCATTGTCTTTTGTTGGGTTTGTCCCGTCCATGATGAAACGGACAATTTTAATGGCAAACTTTTTATTAATATTGGGCAATATTTTTCTTTTGGGGGATTTCCTGAAAGTAACAAAACTTGAATGGAGGGGAACTAGGCATAGTGTGAATAAGATGTCTTTCGTCACGAAACAAAATATTCCGTCGAGCTCCAAAAGCATCTCGACAATCGAAAGTTTTCTAGCTGTATTTGCGTCTTTGTTCCTAACTCCATGAGGCTCATGCTTAAGAAACTCTCCCTTTTTGTTTTGATCGCTCCTTCCTTCCTTTGGTCGAAGGTGGATTTCGTGCACGAGGTCATGCCCATCCTTAAGAAGAACTGCGCGGAATGCCACACCGATGGGAAGAAAAAGGGCGGATTGGACATGAACACCCGCTCGTCATTTTTGGCGGGAGGGGAAAACGGCGAGGTCGCCGTTCCGGGCAATCCGTCGGAAAGTTATTTTTTGGAGGCCATCCGGTCCGAAGATTCCGACGAACGGATGCCCCCCAAGGGGGACGGGCTTTCGGCCGAGGAGATCAAGGTGCTGACTAGATGGGTGACCGAGGGGATGCCTTGGGACGAGGGCATCCGTTTGGGGTCGTCGGGTTGGGAACCGCCTCTGAAGCCGAGGATCGTGAAATTACCCAAGGCTCACAAGGACAGGAATCACCCGATCGACCGTTTGTTGGACGACTACCTGGCCAAAAACAAAAAGCTCACTCCCGAGGACTCGGAGGATTACGCTTTCGTCCGTCGGGCGTACATGGACGTGGTCGGTCTTCTTCCCTCCCCCGAAGAGCTGGAGAAATTTTCGGCCAACAAGTCGGTGAACAAGAGAAAGGAACTGATCGACGCTCTTCTTTCCGATGACGTCGCGTACGCCGATCATTGGCTGACTTTCTGGAACGATCTTTTGCGCAACGACTACACGGGCACCGGATTCATCACCGGCGGACGCAAACAGATCACGACCTGGCTCTATGCGGCCTTGCGGGAGAACAAGCCCTACGACGACATGACCCGGGAGTTGATCGATGCGGGCAAGGATGCGTCCGGTTTCATCAACGGGATCAAATGGCGGGGAGACGTAAGCGCAGGGCAGACCGTTCACATGCAGTTCTCCCAAAACGTTTCTCAGGTCTTTCTCGGAATCAACATGAAATGCGCGAGCTGCCACGATAGCTTCATCGACCGATGGACCTTGGAGGAAGCTTACAATTTGGCTTCAATCTTTGCGGACAAGCCCCTCGAACTGACCCGTTGCGACAAACCGACGGGCAAGACTTCGACGGCGAAATGGATTTTCCCGGAATTAGGCGAGATCGATCCGAAGGCTCCGAAGGGGGAACGGCTCAAGCAATTGGCCGGTCTGATGACCCATCCGGAAAACGGACGATTCACCCGTACCATCGTGAATCGCATCTGGGCCCGCTTGATGGGACGTGGGATCGTGCATCCGGTCGATGCGATGGACACCAAGCCCTGGAACGAGGATTTGCTCGATTACCTCGCGGTCCGCTTTGCCGAAGACGGATACGATTTGCGCAAATTCATCGGCTTCGTCATGACTTCCCACGCCTACCAGTCCAAGAGCGTTTTTCTGAGCAAGGAACCGGGTGAGGATTACGTTTATTCCGGACCCGTACCCAAGCGCATGACGGCCGAGCAGTTCATGGATTCGATTTGGCAGGTCACGGGCACCAACCCAACGAAGATCGAGGCCAAGGTCGACCGGGCGATTCAGGATGATTCGTCCGCAAAGCCGGATCCCCTTGCCCTGCCCAAGCCTGGAAAAATCACCGCAAAATGGATCTGGGGGTCCAACCCGAACGCCAAAAAGATCAAATTGAGAAAGAAGATCAAGCTCGATTCCAAGCCGGCCTTTGCATCTTTTCTCGCTACTTGCGACAATGCCTTTTCCCTCCGGATCAACGGGAAAAACGTGACTTCGTCCAAAGAATGGACCAAGCCCGTCTACCAGCAGACCGCTTCCTTTTTCAAGAAAGGAGACAACTTGATCGAGGTGGATGCCGAAATGTTCGGAGGAGCGTCCGGATTCGTGGCCCAGTTCATCCTAGGCAAAGACAAGAAGCTCGTCGAAACCGACAAAACCTGGGAGGTGGCCGAGGGCAAGCAATGGAAGGCGGCGACCGAAGCTCATTCCTACGGGAAGGGGCCATGGAAACGGGTTTTGGACAACGCAATCGAGTCCAAGACCGGAACCATTCCCGGAGCCGGTCCCCCCATCCGGGCGGCCCTCGTGAAGAACGACTTTTTGATGCGCTCGCTGGGACGCCCCCACCGCGATCAGGTGGTGACCTCCCGACCGGCCGAGTTGACTACTTTGCAGGCGATCGATCTGGCCAATGGACAGATCCTCGCCGATTACCTCGCCAAGGGCGCCCGGGCACTTGAAGGAAAGAAAAAACCGTCCGGAGAACGGATCGATTGGCTCTTCCGCCATGCCTTGGCCCGCCTCCCCTCGCCCTCGGAGAAAAGTATTCTCTCGGAGGTGGCGTCCGAATCCGCAGGCAACCAGGAAATGGAAGACCTTCTTTGGATGGTCTTCATGCATCCCGAATTTCAAATCATACGCTAAGCACCATGAATCTTCCCGAATCCATCATCCGCAGAGATTTCATCAAGCAATTGGGTGTGGCTTCCGCAGCCGCTCTTGCGACCGAAGGAACGAAGGCTTGGGCCAACGAGGCGGTCAAGCATCCGGAGGCCAAGGCCGACTCCTGCATCCTGATTTGGTTGGCCGGGGGGATGGCCGCGCCCGACACCTTCGATCCGAAGCGCTACCATCCGTACGAGGTGGGCTTGGACATGAGCAAGATCCTCAGCACCTTTCCCGCGATCGACACCAACGTGGACGGGCTGAAGATCACCAAAGGCTTGGAGAATATCGCTCAGGTCATGGACCGCGGAACGCTCATCCGTTCGGCTTTTCAACCGGATTTGGGCTCGATCCTTCATTCCCGCCATCAATACCATTGGCATACCGGATACGTCCCGCCCCTGACCGTGGCGGCTCCCCACTTGGGGGCTTGGATGGCCAAGGTACTCGGACCGAAGAACGAGATCGTTCCGCCTTTCATCAATATCGGCCAGCGTCTGGAGGGCGTGGGCGAAAAGGAGGAACTGAAGGCTTTTACCACCGGCGGATTTTTCGGGACCGAATACGGGCCCATGAACCTGCCCTACCCCGAACAGGCCGTCCAGTCGGTCCAACCGCCCAAGGGTCTGGAACCGTTACCGTCTTTTCAAGATGTTGGTCGATCAAAATCCAAACCGGGAAAAAATGAGCGACTTCCAGCGCGAATCGATGATTCGCTCGATGGAATCCGCCCACCGATTGTTGCAATCCAAAGAGAAGGACGCCTTCGACCTGACCCTCGAGCCCAAGGAATCCTACGAGGCTTACGACACGGGGCGCTTCGGGAGAGGTTGCCTCTTGGCCCGCCGCCTGGTCGAGGAAGGAGCCCGCTTTATCGAGGTGACCACCGAATACGTTCCCTTCCTCCATTGGGACACGCACAAAAGCGGACACACCACGGTTGCTCGAATGAAGAAGGAAATCGACCGTCCGATCGCCCAGCTCATACGCGACTTGGACAAAACGGGTAAGCTCGACCGGACCTTGGTCATCATTGCGAGCGAGTTCAGCCGGGATGCCATGATCGAGGGGAAACCCGGATCGAACGCCCGTGATCAGTCTCAGGCGAGGGTGAACAAGCTCAAGGAAATCAGCCACTACGGCCTGCACCGGCACTTTACGGGGGGCACTAGCGTGGCCATGTTCGGAGGAGGCGTCAAAAAAGGATTCGTGTACGGAAAGACTGCGGACGAACGTCCTTTGATGGCGATCGAAAACCCCGTTTCCATCGAAGACCTGCACGCAACCATCTTTACCGCCATGGGCATCAGTCCGAAAACTGCGTACGACGTCGAGAAGCGCCCCTTCTTCGCGACCAAGGACGGAACCGGAAAGCCCGCCACCGGGGTCTTCGCCTGATCCGCCCCGCTTCCCCTTGTCTTCATGAAAAACCGATTCCTCAGTCTTCTCTGCGTCCTGTTGGCCGCCTCTACCCTTCACGCAGCCAAGAAACCAAACATCATCTGCATCCTGGTCGATGACCTCGGATACAGCGACCTGTCCTCCTTTGGGGGCAAGGACATCAAGACCCCGGCCATCGACAAGCTTATGGGCGCGGGCATGCGTTTCGACCAGTTCTATGCGAATTGCACGGTCTGTACCCCCACCCGCGCCTCGCTCATGACGGGCCGTTATCCGGACTTGGTCGGAGCGCCTGGAGTGATCCGTCAAAACGCGGAAAGCAATTGGGGATTTTTCAACCCGACCGGACCGACCCTGCCCGAATTGATGAGCAAAGCAGGTTACCATACGGGAATGGTTGGAAAGTGGCATTTGGGCTACGAGTCCCCCAACTTGCCCAATGACCGGGGCTTCGAATTTTTCCATGGCTTTCTCGGGGACATGATGGACGATTACTGGACCCATTTGCGCGGAGGCGTAAACTGGATGCGCAAGAACAAGGAGGTCATCAAGCCCAAGGGGCATGCCACCGAGATCTTCAGCAAATGGGCAATCGATTATATCAAGGAACAATCGGCGGACCCAAAGAAGCCCTTCTTTCTTTATTTGGCTTACAACGCCCCGCACTTCCCCATCCAGCCCCCCAAGGATTGGTTGGATAAGGTCAAGAAGCGCGAGCCCCAACTGAGTCAAAAACGGGCGACCAACGTTGCGTTCGTCGAGCACATGGACCACGAGATCGGAAAGGTGCTGGATGCGGTCAAGCAATTGGGGATCGAGAAGGATACCCTGATCACCTTTTCCTCGGACAACGGAGGGTCCATCCCCCACGCCGCGACCAACGATCCTTGGCGGGGCGGGAAGCAGGAGCATTGGGAAGGCGGAATCCGCGTGCCGACCTGCGCGGTCTGGCCGGGCAAGATTCCAGTTGGCCGGAGCAACGAGTTGGGCATCACGATGGATTACCTGCCGACGTTTTGTGAAATTGCGGGAATCAAGGTCGAAAACGAGATTGAGGGGAAAAGCCTCGCTCCTATTTGGCTCAAGGGAGCCAAGGGCGATCCCAACCGCACACTGATCTGGGTGAGGCGGGAAGGAAACAACCGCTACCAAGGTCGGGCTTACTATGCAATCCGCAAGGGTGACTGGAAACTTCTCCAAAATCATCCTTTCGAGCCGATGCAACTGCTCAACCTGAAAAACGACCCGGCCGAGGAAAACCCCAAGCCTCCGCACGGCAAGATCGCTCAGGATCTGATCCGCGCCTTGATGAAGCATGTTCAGAAGGCGGGAAACATGCCTTGGCAAAAGCCCTGATTGGATAACGCTACCTCCCGGCTTCGCCCGAGACGGGTTTTTACGTTCGCCAAGGACGACCGAAACGTTAGAAAATTCTTCTCTTCTTTTCAATCACCCCTTGCTTCAGGCTTCTCTCGCATGACTTCGACAGACGATCCCATTTTCAGAGGTTGCATCCCCGCCCTCATGACTCCTTGCAACGCGGCCCGCACGCCCGATTATGACAACTTGGTCGAAACCGGGAAAAAGCTCATGGACGCAGGCATGCGTGCCGTGGTCTATTGCGGATCGATGGGCGATTGGCCCCTTTTGACCGACGAGCAACGCCAAGAGGGCGTTCGTCGCTTGGTGGAAGCAGGCGTACCCACCGTCGTAGGAACGGGCGCCCAAAATACCGCACAAGCGGTGTCCCATGCCGCTCACGCCAAGGAAGTCGGAGCCCACGGTTTGATGGTCATCCCACGGGTTCTTTCCCGGGGCACCTCCCCATCCGCCCAACGCGCTCATTTCTCGGCCATTCTGGCTGCGGGGGACACTTTGCCCGCCGTCATTTACAACAGCCC
>JAYOII010000058.1:0-11889 GCA_038118685.1 Opitutia bacterium | reverse complement strand
GGCATCGGATGGGTATGCCGAGCGCATGACCCTTGTTTGGATGGATGCCGCCCGCTACGGAGACACCTCGGTCTTTCACGACGACGGTCCGCGAACCATGTGGCCGTGGAGAGATTGGGTTCTTGATGCCTACAAGCAAAACATGCCCTTCGACCAGTTCACCGTCGAACAACTCGCGGGGGATCTCCTGCCGGAATCCACCGTCGAGCAAAAGATCGCATCCGGTTTCAACCGCAACCATGCGACCACCGACGAAGGCGGGGTCATCGCCGAAGAATTCCGGGTCGAGTACGTAGTCGACCGGGTCAAGACCACGGCCAACGTTTGGATGGGACTGACCATGGAATGCGCCCAGTGCCATTCCCACATGTACGACCCCATCTCACAAGAGGAATATTACGGCTTCTATGCCTTTTACAACAACAACGCCGATCCCGGCATGCAAACCCGGCGTGGCAACCAGGCGCCCGTGGTCAACGTGGAAAGCTCGGAACAAAAAAAGAAAAAGGCGGAATTGGAAAAGAAAAACCAGGAAATTTCAAACAAGCAAGACGAGCGCAGAAAAGAAGCTCGAAAGGCTTTCGAAGAATGGTCCGAAGAACAGTTTCTTGCCGCAGGCGAGAAAAAAGTTCCCCTTGCGCCCTCCGGGTTGATGTCTCACCTGCCCCTCGACACCTTCGAGAAAAACCTCACCCCGGACCTTGCCGGAAACACCACCGACTCCCGCCTCCATGGCAAAGCGAAAGCGATCGGAAACGCCAAGTTCAACGGCGGTTTGAAAATCGAGGGCAATGGGTTCGTCGAGGTCAAGAGCTTCAAGGATCCCCAATGGAACAAGCCCTTCAGTTACGGTTGTTGGGTCAAGACTGCCAACGGCAACCAAAACGGCGCCGTATTTGCAAAAATGGACGAAGCAAACGCGTACCGGGGCTTCGACCTTTGGCTCCAAGGAGGCAAACCGGGAGCTCACATCATCCACAAATGGCAGGACAATGCCGTGAAAGTCGTCGGAAAAAAGAAGCTGACGGCCAACAAATGGCAGCACCTGTTCATCACTTACGACGGATCGGGTCGGGCCGCAGGCACTCGGGTTTTTCTCAATGGAGAGAAACTTGAGCACACCGTGGAGGCGGATGGGCTGACCGCGACCATTGCCACGGACAAGCCCCTCCGGTTGGGAAGACGGTTCAACACCTCCATTACAAACGGCGTGGAAATCGACGACGTCAGATTCTACGATCGAGAATTGACCGCAGTCGAGGTTCAGTCGCTCTTCGGCTCGGACACCATCACTCCGTTGCTGGCAATTGCCGCGGGCGACCGAACGCCCGCCCAAACCAAAACCCTCTTCGATCACTACCTCCATTCTCTCGACAAGCCCTATCAGGCGCTTGGCAAGGAAAAGGACAAAGTGAACGGGGAAATCGCGGCCCTCTCCAAAAACAAGATTACCTCCATGATCATGGCCGACAACCCGGCCAACAAAATGCGCAAGACTTACCTGCTTATGCGTGGCCAGTACGCCTCCCCGGACAAATCAAAGGAATACCTGCCCGACACACCCGCCTTCCTTCCTCCGATGAAGGAAGATCTTCCGAAAACCAGACTCGGCATGGCCAAGTGGTTGATCGACCCCGAACATCCCTTGACGGCAAGAGTCGCCGCCAATCGTCATTGGCAAACCATCTTCGGCCGGGGGCTTACCAACACCCCGAGCGACTTCGGATCGCAAGGAAATTGGCCCACCCACCCCGACTTGATCAACTGGTTGGCCGCCGATTTCAGGGACAACGGATGGAACGTCAAGAGGGCGATCAAGCAAATGGTCACCTCCGCCACTTACCGTCAATCCTCCGTCACACGCAAGGAACATCTTGAAAAGGACCCGGTCAATTTATACCACGCCCGGGCTCCCCGCTTCCGTATGATGGGTGAATTCGTCCGCGACAACGCCCTCGCCATAAGCGGTCTGCTCAACCGCCAATTCGGCGGAGCCGGAGTCAAGCCCTATCAACCGCCCGGTTTATGGGTCGAGGTTTCCCTCAGCGGGGGCCGGAAATTCATTCGGGACAAAGGCGAAAAGCTCTATCGCAGAAGCATGTACACCTACTGGAAACGTTCGGCTCCGCAACCTGCCCTCATGGCCTTCGATACCCCGACCCGGGAAGTCTGCGTCTTGCAAAGACAGCGCACCAACACCCCCATGCAAGCCTTGGTCACCCTCAATGACGATCAATTCGTGGAGGCGGCCAGACACTTTGCCAAGCGCATCCTGAAAAGCGGAGGCAAAACTTTCCCCGAAAAATTGAACTTCGCCTTCGAGTGGGCGACCGGCCGACCCGCCGACCAATTGCGTATCGACGTGCTCAAAGAGTTTTACGACGAGCAATCCAAGGTTTTCAAAGACGACCCCAAGCGGGCCGACGAGCTCCTGTCTGTCGGGGAATCCGCCAGAGACGAGAAGCTCGACCCCTACGACCATGCTGCATGGACCCTTTTGGCTTCGATCATCCTGAACCTCGACGAGACTTTGAACCGCGAATAAACGCAAAAATCACGCGACCATGAACGACTTGGAAATTCAACGCATTCTTACCCGCAGAAAACTCCTCCAACTGGGCGCCCGCGGCCTTGGCGCTTTGGGGGCGGCCTCCCTCCTCAACCCCGGTCTTGCGGCATCCGGAGCCCCCACTCCCCCGACGGGCGGCTTGGAAGGCACCCTCGGCGGTCCCCACTTCAAACCGACCGCCAAACGGGTCATCTATCTCTTTTTCTCAGGCGGCCCCTCCCACATCGACATGTACGACTACCACCCGGAGATGCGCAACGTCCACGGGATCGAGTTGCCCGATTCAATCCGCAATGGTCAGCGCATCACGGGAATGACCTCCGGACAAAAATCATTCCCCTGCGTGGCCCCCATGTTCGACTTTTCCAAGCATGGACAAAACGGGAGTTGGTTCAGCGAACTCGTGCCCAACATCGCCGGCATCGCAGACGAAATCACCCTCGTCAAATCCGTCCACACCGAGGCCATCAATCATGACCCGGCCATCACCGCGATCAACACCGGAGTCCAGCAACCCGGGAAGCCATCCATGGGCGCTTGGTTGGACTGGGGTTTGGGAAGTCCGAACAAGAACCTCCCCGGCTACGTCGTCATGATCTCAAAAGGCCGCGGGCAATCTCAAGCCCTGTACGACCGTTTGTGGGGAAGTGGGTTTCTCCCTTCCAAACATCAGGGAGTCAAATTCCGAAGCGCCGGTGACCCCGTCCTTTACCTTTCCAACCCCAAAGGCGTTTCGCAGGACATGCGCCGTTCCATGCTCGATGGAATAGCCAAGATCAACCAGGCCAAGAAAGCGGAATCGGGTGACCCCGAGATCGATGCCCGGATCGCCCAATACGAGATGGCTTACCGCATGCAAACCAGCGTCCCCGAATTGGTCGATCTGAAGGACGAACCCAAGCACGTACTCGATCTCTACGGCAAAGATGCCATGAGAAAAGGCAGTTTTGCCCACAATTGCCTGATTGCCCGCAGGCTGTCCGAGCGCGGCGTGCCTTTCGTACAGCTCTTTCATCGCGGATGGGATCAGCACGGCAGCCTCCCGTCCAAGATTCGCCAACAATGCGAGGACGTGGACCAACCGGCTGCGGCTTTGGTGCGCGATCTCAAACAACGCGGACTGCTCAAGGACACCATTGTGATTTGCGGCGGGGAATTCGGGCGAACCATTTATTCCCAAGGAAAACTGACCAAGGACAACCACGGTCGCGACCACCATGGGCGCTGTTTTTCCATGTGGATGGCAGGCGGTGGGATCAAGGCCGGTTTCGAATACGGCAAGACCGACGACTTCGCCTACAACATCGTGGAAAACCCCGTCCACGTAAATGACTTGAACGCCACGGTGCTTCAGTGTCTCGGGATCGACCACGAACGCTTCACTTACCGGTACCTCGGACTCGACCAACGGCTCACCGGGGTCGAGCACCCCAAGGTGATCCCGGATCTGATCGCCTGAAGCCTCACTGCAATCCCGCAAGCCACTCAATCAGGAATCACGCCATGAAAAAACAACCCTCCGACTCTTTCCCCCGCCGCAAATTCATGGCAACCGCCGCCACCGGCTTGACTCTGGCCGGAAGCGGCGCCCTGCTTGGCGAGGTAAAGAAACAACCGGATTCCGAAACTCTTGTTCAAGCTCTCCACAAGAGCCTTTCCGAAAAACAACGCAAAGAACTTTGCTTCCCGTTCGACCATCCGCTTCGCTCGAAGGTCAACAACAATTGGCAAATCGTCAAACCCGAGTTGCGCAATTTCTTTACCAAGGATCAGCAAGCGATGGTCAAAGAGATATTCCTCGGGTTGCACAGCGAAGAATACGCCGAACTCGTGCATGAGCAGGTCGAAGAGGACGGAGGGTTCGACCGCAGTTCCATCGCCCTCTTCGGAGAACCGAGAAGCGGAAAATTCGAGTTCGTTCTCACCGGACGTCACGTCACCCGGCGTTGCGACGGCGACTCGGTCGAAGGCACCGCCTTCGGAGGACCGATTTTCTATGGCCACGCAGCCGGAGGCTTCACCGAAAAAGCCGACCACCCTGGAAACGTTTATTGGTTTCAAGCCGAACGGGCCAACGAACTCTATCAAGCGTTGGACGGGAAACAACGCAAGGTCGCCCTTCTTGAAAAGAGAAGCCGCGGAGAACGAGGAAACAAAACCATCGAAACGAAAGGCTCCGCCGAGAATCTCGACGGTCTCCCCGCCTCGGATCTCAGTAGTGATCAAAAGGACTTGTTGACCAAAGTTCTGGCCGATCTCCTGGCCCCTTTTCGCAAGAAGGATGCGGACGAAGCTCTCAAGCTGATCAAAGCCAACGACGTCGACAAACTTCATCTCTCCTATTACAAAAACGAGAACATCGGGAACGACGAAGTCTGGGACGTTTGGCAGATCGAGGGTCCCAAGATGGTTTGGTACTTCCGGGGCAAACCGCACGTTCACGTTTGGGCAAACGTCGAGGCCTGACTTCCGCCTTCGAGCGGAGGTCGGAAAGGGCCCGCGGTTGCTTTTTCCTTTGACCCCGCAACAGGATTACGCAAGAACCGAACTGGTGGATTTGGAGATGGATCAAAGAAAAGAAGACTTGGAAGAGTGGCTTCGGCATCGCACTTCCTTCTCGGCTGAAAAGCTGGAGTTGGCCTCTTCGGACGCGAGTTTCCGGAGGTTTTTGCGCTTGTGGGAACAAGGCATGACTTGGATTGCAATGGACGCCCCCCCCGATTTGGATCCCTGCGAACCCTTCGTGCGCATTGGCACCCGTATGCAGGAACATGATATCAACGTTCCGAAAATCATCACTCATGATTTGAAACGGGGCTTCATGGTTCTGAGTGATTTCGGAGACGTTCATTTCCAGGATCTCCTGGAGGGACCCGAGCGGGACGAACTCTACGATCTGGCGATATCGGAAATCCTTTCCCTCCAGTCCGAATTGTCGAACTTTGCCGAAACCCTGCCTTCGTTTGACCGGGAATGGCAAAAAAAGGAACTCGATATCTTCCGCGAATGGTGTTTTCCCGGCCTTGACCAGGCGGTTTTCGAAGAAGCCATCGAACCTCTTGTCGAAGTCATTGACTCAATACCCAGGTCCTTTGTGCACAGGGACTTTCACTGCCGAAACCTTCTCATTCCATCCTCCGACTCAATCGGGGTGATCGATTTTCAAGGGGCCATGCTCGGCCCCGTCACCTACGATCTGGTTTCCCTCTTGCGCGATTGCTACGTTGAAAACGACGAGGATTGGATTACCGAAGAAGTCTCTTCCTTTCAACAAGCCCTTGAGCAAAGCAAAGACGGCATTCCTGAAATGAGCGACGAAGACTTTCTTCGCTGGTTTGATTTCACCGGCTTGCAAAGGCACCTCAAATGCATCGGGATCTTTCACCGCCTCAAGATCAGGGATGGCAAAGAGAGCTACCTCAAGGACGTCCCACGTGTCAAAAAATACGTCGAGACCGTCCTCGAGAGATACCCCGAGGAACTTTCGGGCATCCAAAAACTTTACGAAGAGGCTCAATTTTCGGCCTGACGAAATCCTCATGAAAGCGATGATCCTGTCCGCCGGTTACGGCAAGCGTTTGCGTCCGCTGACCGACCGAATCCCCAAGCCTTTGGTTCCCGTCGGGGGGAAACCCCTCATCGTTCATCACCTTGAAAAACTCGCTGGCGCGGGCTTTCGGGAAATCGTGATCAACCTTGGCCATCTTGGCTCGAAAATTCCGGAAACCCTTGGAGACGGTTCCTCTTGGGGCTTGAGCATCGCCTACTCCGACGAAGGCCCCGAACCCCTCGAAACCGGAGGCGGAATCACCAAGGCTCTCCCCTTGCTCGGCGAGGAGACTTTTCTCGTGGTCAACGGAGACGTTTGGTGCGATTTGGATTTTTCCTCTATCCCCGGCCGACTCCCGGAAAAGGACGACGCCCTGCTCTATCTCGTTCCCCGTCCCGAATGGCGTGAAAAAGGAGACTTTTCACTGGCAGGCGACCGGGTCGTCGAGTCCGACGAGCCCAATCTTCTCTACGCCGGCATCGCGCTGTATCACCCCCGGATTTTGGAGGGCGCCGCAGTGGAAAAATTCTCCATTGTTCCACGGTTGAGGCAATCGATTGGCTCGGACCGGGTCGGAGGAATCCTGCACGATGGCAGATGGGACGACGTCGGAACGCCCGAAAGACTGGAGGCGCTCCAGTCCGAGTTCGGCGTCTAAAAGGGCTTCAGCGGAGGCTTGACCGAAGATTCGGGACCGTACTTGTCGCGATTGGAAGGAGCCTCCTCGGGTCCGAAGGTCTCCACGCAATACGCCACGACGTCGCGCATGGTACCCGTCGAAAGATCCTTGGACACGGCGGCCATCGCCTTCCCCCCCTCGTCCAACCGATGATAACCCCGTTCGCCCGATCTGAATTTTCTCATTTGTTCCAAAAAATACCACCCCTCCAACCGTTGCAAAGAAGGTCCGCGAACCAGACGATTGCCCTCCCCGTTCGCCCCATGACATGAAGCGCAACGTTGCTCGTAAAACTTCTTTCCTTTTTCCAAGTCTCCCTTGACCGTGCGAACGGCGGGAACGGGATCTTGCCCGGCAAACCAATCGGCCAAGTAAGCCAGCTCGAAATCGCTTTGTATCTTTTGCACGCCGACTCCCATGAGGTATTCCGAACGGTTGCTTGCCCGCTTCCCCCGAATGCCCGCCCGGAATTTCTCCAATTGATCGGTCAGGTACCAAGTTTCCATACCGTTTAGAATCGGGCCGCGCTGGGCCTCCGTGGTCCCATGACAGACCGTGCATTCCTGGGCCAAGGCCTGAGCTCGAACGAGTGGATCGACCGGTTCCTTCGGTTCCGCAACCTCGACCGGTTGCCTGCAACCCGAGACCATCACCCCGAAGGTCAGGGAGCAGAACAGAAATCTCATCGATGAATTCATCCGTTTTTCAATCTAAGCAAAGCCTGTTTTTCCTCAAGCGATTAAACGCATGCCTCTTGGCTTTACCCCATACGATCCTTCCTTCATCATCCCGTACCAGATGGCAAGCATCTCATTCAACAATCTTTCCAAAACGTTCCCGGATGGAACACAAGCCCTTCGCCGGATAGAGCTTGAAGTCGAGTCGGGCGAATTCCTCGCCTTGGTCGGCCCCTCCGGCTGCGGGAAAACGACCCTGCTCCGAATCCTGGCCGGACTCGAGAAACCAAGCTCCGGAGACGTCTGGATCAACGGACAAAATGCATCCGACCTTCAACCCAAAGACCGTGATCTTGCCATGGTCTTTCAAAACTACGCCCTTTTCCCGCACCTTTCCGTATTCGACAACCTCGGATTCGGGCTCAAAGCCCGCAGGCGTCCGAAGGAAGAAATCGAGCAAGCCGTACGGCCCGTAGCGGAAAGGCTCGGATTGTCCGACTTACTCAAGCGCAAACCAAACGAACTTTCCGGCGGCCAACGTCAACGCGTGGCTCTCGGCCGCCTTCTCGCCCGCAACCCGTCGATCCACCTGCTTGACGAGCCCCTTAGCAACTTGGACGCAAACCTGCGGGCATCGATGAGAGACGAACTTGCCCGACTCCACCGCGAGCACGGCCGCACCACCCTCTACGTGACCCATGATCAGGTCGAGGCCATGACTCTCGGCCAACGAATTTGCGTAATGGACGAAGGCAGGATCATCCAAGTGGGAAGCCCCGCCGAGATTTACGATCAACCCGTTCATCGGTTCGTGGCCGAGTTTTTCGGTACCCCCTCCATCAACCTGCTGTCCGGCAAACTGTCCCCGGCCAAGAAAGACCGATGCACTTTCCAATTCGATGAGCTTTCAATCGAGGTTCCGGCTTTGTTCGAGCCCATGCAGGAGTCGGTCGTTCTCGGACTGCGACCCGAAAGCCTTTTGATCAGCAAGGAACCCGGCGAAGAGGGAACTTGGGAAACCAAGATCGAAAGAATCGATGAGCTCGGAGATTCCCGCCTAATCCACCTACCGCTTGGAACTCGCGGCTTGATCGCCCGCAGCGAAAACCGTGAATTGGAAGCAGGCATGCCCCTTCTCCTCCGGCCTGATTGGGAAAGGGTCCATTGGTTCGACCCATCGAGCGGGAAGAGGCTTTAGGACAGGCTCAGCCCAACCAGAGCGGTCTTCATTTTACGAAAGAAGAGCCCAAAAAGAACGACCACTGGAATGAGCGAAAGGGTGGCCGCGGCCATGCCGACTGACTCCGGTATGCGGTGGCTTGAATCCCGCAATTTCGCCAAGGCGATGGGCAGGGTCAGGTTCTCGTCGTCCAGCATGAGCAGGGGGAGCAGGTGTTCTTGCCAACTGAGGATGAAATGCAGGAAGCAAAAGGTCACCAATGCCGGAGCAATCAGAGGCAGCAGGGTGGCAAAGGTCCGAACCGGGTTCAAACCCTCCACCTTGGCCAAGTCGATCAATTCGTCGGGCACTTTGCGAAAAACTTGGGTAAAGAAAATCACCCCCAACCCGCTCGCCACGCCCGGAAGGGCAAGCGACCACAGTTCTCCTTGCCAACCCAACCAAGCCATCCATTCGAAAAGGGGTACCGCCAAAGCCTGCTTGGGGACCAAGATCACGAGGATCGCAACTCCGAACAACCACCCGCTCCCCCGAAAACTCATCTTCGAAAAAGCGTACCCGGCTGCAGCGGTGACAAAAGTCGCCAAGAGCGCCTGTCCTCCCGAGACAAGGATCGAGTGTAGAAAATAATCGAAAAAAGGCAGGTATTCTCCTGACCACAGACCCGCATATGAGTCCCACTCGTAATCGGAAGGAAAAAACAAAGTCGGTTGATAAATCTCCTTGTTGGTCTTGAAGGAAGAAAGGAACATCCAGGCAAAAGGATACAGGCAAACCAAAGCCGCTACGCCCAGAAAAAGAAACGAAGGAATTCTTCTCATCGGGAAAAGAAGACTTTTCTTGCCTGCAAAAGCAGGAAAAGCAAAAAGGCGGTAATGGGAGCCACCAACAAGCTCATCGCCGCCGCACCGGGAAAATCGAACCGGCCCGACCCTCCCGGGAACGCGACTTGGTAGACGTAAGTCACCAAAAGAAGTCCGGAATCCAGAATTCCTCCCGAACCGCCGAGGAGGTTGTAGGCTCCGGAAAAGGCCGCAAAACCATCCACCACGAGAAACACCGCGGCAAAAACGGCCAGGTGTCGTACACCGGGAAACAATATCGAACGCATCCGCATCCACGGGCCGGCTCCCTCGACCCGGGCCACCTCGAATTGCCACCGGGGAATCGCCTCCAAGCCGCAAAGGAAGAACAGGGTCACCAAGCCGGTCCAACGCCAAACCGCCTGCATAATCAAGGAAGGCATAATGAAGGCCGGATCCATCATCCAGTTCACCGGATCGAAACCAAGCGGGATCACAAGATACTGGTTCAACGCACCCGTTCGGCCATGAAAGAAAAGATAAAACAAAGTCGAAAGGACACCGGGCAAAGCCAAACAGGGAATCATCAGCAAGAAAACCAAAACCCCGCGCGTACCCCTTGCCAAACTGTGCAGGTTGACGGCCAAGGCAAAGGCCAGAGGCAAAATGATGACGATCGAACCCAAAACATAGGTCAGCGTGTTGCTCAAGGCCTTGTGAAATTTCGAATCATCGATCGCTTTCTTGAAATTCTCCAACCCCACGTAGCGAGGGACGTCCTCACGCACTTCTTCCTGCGGGTTGCGCCAATCAAGAAAAGTCAGGGAGCTCGCAGGAGGCGAACCCTCGGGCAGAACCGCATCCCGATAAACGGGCCGAAAGTCCGGGCTCTGAATGGAGAGATCGATCCCCATGCCCAAGGGCACAAGCCAAAACAATGCCCACAGCGTAAAGAAAGGGCCCAAAAGACAAAACAGGGAAAGACCCGTTTTGCCTCCCATGAAACCCTTCACGAAAAGAACCGTAATCCTAACGGGGACCACCCGCGTTTTTCATGGCGTCCCGGTACTGTTTGAGGGCCTCCTTCGCGGAAATGGCCCCGAACATAACCGAACCAAAGTAATTTTCTTGCATCATTAAGATTGCCTGAGGCCGCCGGGGATCAACCACGACGGGAGGGATTTCGTCCGCCAAATCGACAAGCAAGTCGCCCATGGATTGCTCGAAGTATTCGTGCTTGCCCAACAAGCGCTTGTCCTTCCAAGCCGGCCGGTAGGCGGGAAAACTATTGCCTTGAAGGAATCGTTCGGCGTTTGCCTCCTTGTTTTTCATGACGAATTCGATGAATGACCAAGCGGCGTCCTTTTTCTCGCTTCCTTGGCAAATCATCAACCCTTGCCCGGCAAAAGTGGCCGTGCGCGGACCTAGCTTTCCATCCTTGTCGCGCCAAGTGGGCAAGGGAAGCATTCCCCATAGACCTTTCATGCCGGGAGCAAATTGTTGGAAAAGATCCAGCCCGTACCAATCGGCCCCGGGCACGCACAGAACCTCGCCCGTCTCCAAGTCTCCACTGAAAAATACGGGATCAAAAATTGATCCCCGATCGGGCATGACCGCAATTTCACGTTTCGACATCGCGGCGAATTCTTCGAGAATGGACAAGGCGGTGGGTTGATCGGGCAGAAAGTTTCCTTTCTCGTCAAACAAATCAGTCCCTTTCTGCCTGAGCAAAACGTCGAAAAGAGTACCGTCCAACGCCATGAACCGTTGACCGTGTTTGTCCTGCAACCGTTGCCCTACCTTGGCCACGCCGGCCCAAGTTTCCAATTCCTTCGGATCCACCTCCAATTCCTTGAACAAATCCTTCCGGTAGTAAAGAACCATGGCGCTCAAGGACTGGGGTACGCCCAAAACCTTGCCCTTGTAAGTGAAGACCTCCAACCTCCTCGGGTGCAAGCTCTTGGCCAGACCCGATTTTTTGACCCGGGCCGTCAAATCGACGAAAGGAGAAGGCCCGTTGATGAAAACCCCGAAAAAAGTCTCGTCCAGTTGGACGAGATCGGGAATTCCTTCGCCCGTGCGGAAAGCCACGCCCAATTTGTCCGGCATTTCGCGAAAACCGTAGGCCTTGACCTCGAGATCCAACTTCTTGCCCGTTTTTTCGGCGTACAATTCGCCCATTTTCTCGTAGTAGACCTGATCTTGAAAAGAACTGATCCACAAGACCAAGTTTTCTCCGCGCAGAGTATGTCCTGCAAGGACGAAGAGAAGCGTCGTGAAACAAAAAGAAACGGAAAAAAGCTTTTTCAGAGTGAACATCATCTTGTGGGTTAATCCTTCAAAATATGCGGTTGTATCCAAGATTCGCAAGCCAGTACCGTCCGCTTCCATTACTTTGCCGAAGAAAGACTCAATCGGGCAACCAATGATT
>JAYOII010000057.1:0-11970 GCA_038118685.1 Opitutia bacterium | reverse complement strand
GAATTCATGGAGGCGCTAAAGGCCGACGGGGATAAAAACGATGCCCTCATCGGTAAGTTCGGGGTCGGCTTTTACAGCGTGTTCATGGTTGCCGACAACGTTCAGGCCTACACTCGTTCATGGCATGCCGACGGGACGGGGCAATGTTGGGAAAGCAAGGGAGACGGTTCTTACTCGATCCAGTCCGCCGAAGGGCAACGGCGGGGAACCAAGATCGTCATCGGACTGAAGGAAGATTTTGCGGAATTCGCCAAGGAGGACCGGATCAAGGAAATCATCAAGAAATACTCTGCTTTCGTCCAATTTCCTGTTTCCGTCAACGGCGAGAAGGTCAATACGGTCGATGCCATCTGGATGCGCTCCAAAAACGAGATCAAGGACGAGGAATACGAGGAATTCTACAAATTTCAGTCCAATGATTACGAGGCTCCCTTGATGCGCATGCACTTCAGCGCGGATGCTCCTTTGGAAATCAACTCCCTTCTCTTCGTGCCCAAGCGCAATATGGAAAAGATGGGGATGTTCAGAAACGAAAACAAGGTCGCCCTTCATTGCCGGAAGGTTCTGATCGATGCCGAACCCAAGGGCTTGTTCCCGGAATGGCTCCGTTTTCTCAAGGGCGTGGTCGACAGTTCGGATTTGCCCCTGAACGTTTCCCGGGAAACCATGCAGGACAGCGACCTCATGCGTAAACTCAATCAAGTGCTGACCAAGAGGTTCTTGCGCTTCCTGGCCGAACAAGCCAAGAAAGAGGAGGAAAATTACCTTGAATTCTGGAAGGAATTCGGAGTGCTCATCAAGGAAGGGGCGGCCACCGACTTCACCTATCGGGAAGACTTGGCCAAGTTGCTTCTTTTCGAGTCCACCGCTCTGGATGCCGGAAAATTGACCGGCTTGGACGCTTATATCGACCGCATGGCCAAGGACCAAAAGGAAATTCTCTTTCTTTACGGCAAAAGCAGAGAGTCCATTGAAGCAGGACCTTACCTCGAGGCAATGAGCGCCCGCGGATTGGAGGTTCTCCTCCTGACCGAACCGGTTGACGAATACCTGATGCAAACCGTCCGCGAGTACAAAGAGAAAAAGATCGTTTCCGCTGATTCGGAAGATTTCGAACTGGAAAAATTGGATCAGGAAAAAGACGGGGAAACCTTGGACAAGAAAAAGACCAAGTCCCTGTGCAAATGGATGAAGAAAAAGCTCGGCGACAAGGTTTCCGAGGTGGAAACCGGAGAACGGCTCATCGACAGCCCGGTTTGCGTAGTCGGAGGAGACGGAATGGGAGGAGCCTCGGCCAGACGGGTCATGAAAATGATGCAGGGAATGGATGAGGCCATGCCCGCTCCTTCGGTCAAACTGCAAGTCAACCCGGGACATTCCATCATCCGCGGGCTTTTCGAGCTTAAGGACAAGGACGAGGAGACCGCCTCTTTGGTAGCGGATCAGTTGCTCGACAACGCGATGGCTTCCGCCAACCTTTTGGACGATCCGAGGGAAATGATCGCCCGAAGCTATCGAACGCTTGAGAAACTTGCTTCCACCGACAACTGATCCGGTCTTCCCCAAAAGCGCAGCTTGTTAATTTCGCTTCTACCATAAGGAAAAATTGATATTGCGAAATTCCAGAAAGCATGAATAAGAGTTAAACATGAGAGCATTTTACTCCAAGTCCCATCTTCTTTATATCCTCTTTTTTTCAGCTTTGTTCACCTTGACGGGTTGCAATCGCGGGTCGGGATCCAACCCCTTCGCAAAGGATGACGGAGAGATCAAGGAAAACATCGAGAACCTTATGGGATTGGCGGTCGGAATGACCAAGAGTCAGGTCTTCGAACTTTCGGGTATCGCCAACTACGTCGAGGGGTATGACTGGGGAAGCGTATGGTTCTACAAGATCAGAAAAGGCGGAACGGTAGGAACTTTGGCCGACAAGGACATTGAGCAGAGATACATGCCGGTTGTGTTCGACAACACCGACAGAGTGATGGGATACGGCAGGAAATTCTACGACCAAACCCTGTCCGATCTCGGCACGGGCCAATTCTAGGATCGCTCCTCCCGAAACTTTCCAATTGTTCGGTTGACGAACGATTGGTTTTCCTTCATTTTGTTCCTTTTCACTCTTTCCTCAGATGAAGACTACACTAGCAAGACCAGAAACCGCCACGCACGATTGGAAGATCGTGGACGCGACCGACCAAGTACTCGGACGGTTGGCCGTAACCATCGCCAACGCCCTGCGCGGTCGGAACAAACCCATCTACACTCCCCACGTGGACACGGGTGACTACGTCATCGTGATCAACGCCGAGAAAGTCAAACTCACCGGCTCGAAAGAGGAGCAAAAGAAGTACATGTTTTACAGTGGCTACATGGGAGGAGAGAAGTATAGAACGGTTGCCGACTTCCGCGAAAAGCGCCCCGAGTTCATCATTACCAACGCGGTCAAGGGAATGCTTCCCAAAAACAAGCTTGCGAACGCAATGCTTACCAAACTCAAGGTTTACCGCGGATCCGAACATCCCCACGAGGCACAACAGCCTTCCCCCCTTACCTAATAAAATTTCATTATCATGAGCGCCAAGGCAAATACAGCAGAATTCATTGGAACGGGTCGCAGAAAGACCAGTACGGCCCGGGTCAGAATCAAGGAAGGAACCGGCAACTTCGTGATCAATGGTCGCGACCTAGCCGAATATTGCAAAACCGAGCAGCAAAGAAAAACCGTCGGCTCCCCCTTGGCCACCGTCGAGAAGACGAACAGCGTGGACGTTTCGGTCAATGTTTCGGGCGGAGGCGGTGTAGGTCAAGCAGGAGCCATCAGGCACGGTCTCTCCCGGGCCTTGGAAAAAATGGATCCTGAGCTTCGCGTACCTCTGAAAAGAGCCGGACACTTGCGACGTGATCCGCGTAAAATCGAAAGAAAGAAAACCGGACAACCAGGGGCTAGAAAAAGATTCCAATTCTCGAAACGCTAACCGACAAAAAGAAACTTTAACGAAAGACCCCTCGGAACTCCAACCGGGGGGTCTGTTTTTTTAAAGACAAACAACCCAAGGCTCAAATCGATGAAAACATGCATAATCGGAGCTTCCGGATATTCAGGCAGAGAGCTCGTATGCCTTCTCCTTGATCATCCGAACGCAACCTTGGAAAGAGTGACCTCCCGCTCCTTGGAGGGAAAAAAAGTAGAGGACTGCATACCGAAACTACGGGGAAAGGGGTGCGAGCTTTCCTTTTCGAATCCTTCGATCGAAGAACTTCGCCAGGATGAGGGTTCCGAGCTTTTCTTTCTCGCCCTGCCTCATGGAACGGCCGCTGAATACGCTGTTCCTCTCCTTGACGCAGGCAAGAAGGTAATCGATCTGTCCGCAGACTTCAGGCTCAACTGCCCCGAAACCTACGAGGAATTCTACGGTCAACCCCACCCTGCCCCCGAATGGTTGGAAAAGGCATCCTACGGGTTGCCCGAATTGCATGAACTTTCCTGGGAAATTTCCCCCTTGATTGCTTCTCCGGGCTGCTACCCGACGAGCATCCTGATTCCTCTTTCCATTCTTCTGCGCGAAAACATCGTGAAGAAGGAAGGAATCGTCGCCAATTCCATGAGCGGGATAAGCGGAGCCGGAAGGAACGCCTCCGAAAAACTCTTGTATTGCGAGAGAAACGAAAGCGCCGGAGCCTATGGTTTGCCCAAGCACAGGCATCTCTCCGAAATCGAAGAGCAGCTCTCGCTTCTTTCAATGAACTCTACGGAAAAAGTCGTGATTTCCTTCCATCCGCACCTCGCCCCCATGAGCAGGGGAATATGCACGACTTTGTCCGTTCCGGCAGAAGGAGAATTGGACAGGCAAAAGGTTGTCGATTGCTGGAATCGGATCTTCGGCAACCGCCCTTTCGTCAATCTTTTGCCCGAAGGAGAGTTCCCGGACGTCGCTCACGTGGCGGGGACCAACCGGATCGATCTCTCGGTCCACGCTGACTCCAGGACCGGCAGGTACGTCTTGTGTTCGGCCGAGGACAACCTGATCAAAGGGGCCGGCGGACAAGCCATTCAGTCGATGAACGTCTGTCAAGGATATGAGGAAGGAGCAGGCCTGAGATGAAATTTTTTGAAAACGGAGAGGGCTTGACCGAGCCCCGGGGCTTCTTCTGTTCGGGCGTGCATTGCGACGTAAAAGGCAAAAACGACGGAAAGAACGATCTTGGCATCGTCTACTCGAAAAAGCCTTGCTCGGTAGCCGGGGTCTTCACGACCAACGACGTCAAGGCGGCTCCCGTTCGCTACTGCCAAAATCTGCTGTCCGACCCTTCGGCCAAATTTCATGGAATCGTCGCCAACAGCGGAAATGCAAACGCCTGCACCGGGGACCAGGGTGATTCGGATTCGGTCAAAATGGCATCCGAGGTGGCCCGTCACCTGAACCTTCATTCAAAGGAAATCCTAGTCTGCTCAACGGGACGAATCGGGGTACGCCTGCCCATGAGCAAGATCACTTCTGGCATCAGGGATGCCGCCACGGACGTGAAAGAGGAGTTGGACGGAGCTATGGCTTTTCAGGAAGCAATCCTGACTTCCGACACCTGCACGAAGTCGTGTTCTGCGAAAATCGAGACTTCGGCAGGTGAAATCACGGTGGGAGGAGTGGTCAAGGGCGCGGGCATGATCGAGCCGAACATGGCCACCATGCTTGCCTTTCTCACGACCGACGCCTCCGTATCGAATCCGTTTCTCCAAGACACCCTCGCCCAAGCCGTCAACCGGTCCTTCAACCGGATCACCATAGATGGCGACATGAGCACCAACGACTCCGTTCTTTTGATGGCCAACGGGGCCTCCGGCCTTTCCATCGAAAAGGAACCCGAAAGCGTTCGAACCGAATTTGCCGAAGCAGTCGATGCCGTTTGCGCCTGCTTGGCCCGCAAATGCGTCTGCGATGGCGAGAAAGTTACAAAATTCGTCCAAGTCAGGGTAGCGGGGGCTCCCGACGACCTGGCCGCAGAAAAAGTCGCCCGGGCGGTCGCGAATTCATTGCTTGTCAAATCCTCCTGGTACGGTTCCGATCCCAATTGGGGAAGAGTCGTCGATGCGGCCGGTTATGCAAAGGTCGGGTTGGACATCGACAAGCTCGACATGCACTACGACGAGGTGCCTGCCTTGATGAAAGGCGAACCCGTTCAAGAGAACAAAGGCAAATGGAAGGAGGTTGTCTCGGGAAAACAATTCGTCATCGGGCTTGACTTGAACCTGGGTTCGGGAGCATGTGAGATTTGGTCCAACGACTTGAGCGAGGAGTACGTTGATTTCAACAAGAGCGAGTGATGGCCAAGGTCGAGGAAAGCAAACGGAAAGCCAGCATTCTGGTAGAGGCGCTTCCTTACGTCCGGCGCTTTCGCGGATCCATTTTCGTGGTCAAGTACGGGGGAAGTTTCATGGACTCGCCCGATCCCGAAGTAAGGGCCGGAGTAGCGCGTGACTTGGTTTTCCTGAATTTCGTGGGGATCAAAGTCGTGGTCGTGCACGGCGGAGGGAAGGCCGTGACCCGAAAATTAGCCGAGCAAGGAATTGAAGCAAACTTCATCGACGGATTGAGAGTAACCGACAAGGAAACCATTCGGGTAGTGGACGAGGTTTTGAACGGAGAAGTCAACGAGGAGGTCGCCTCTTTCGTTTCCTCCCACGATTGCGGCGTCCGGCGGATTCCGGGAAAGGACGTTTTGTCCTGTACAAAGCTAGTCAGCGAACCCGACCTCGGGTTCGTGGGAAAGATCGAATCAGTCCGTTCGGAACCGATTCTCAAGGCATTGGACGAGGGCCTCATGCCCATCCTTTCATCCACCGCATCCGATGCCGACGGGCAATGCTACAACGTAAATGCGGACACCGTGGCGGCTCAAATAGCGATCGCACTGAAGGCAAGAAGGCTTGTCTACCTGTCGGACGTCCCGGGTCTCCTCAAGGACCCCGAAGATCCCGCCACCCTGCTCTCCAGCCTCCCCGTGCATCAGGTCGAACCTCTCAAGGAGCAAAAGGTGATCGCAAAAGGCATGCTTCCCAAGGTAAACAGCGCGGTCGATGCATTGAATGCGGGCGTCAACCGGGTGCACTTCATCGACGGGCGACTCCCTCACAGCATTTTGCTCGAAATTTTTACCGACGAAGGAATCGGTACGGAGATCGTACACGATTGATTGGCCATGATCTCGCCCGACCACAAGAAATATTTGATCGGAAATTATGCCAGTCCGGCTTTTGAAATCGTTCGTGGCGAGGGGACCAAACTTTGGGATGCCGAGGGAAGGGAATTTCTCGACTTCACGAGCGGTATTGCGGTGACCAACCTCGGTCATTGCCACCCCCATTGGACGGAACAAGTGGCCAAGCAAGCGGAAAAGATCGTTCATTGCTCGAATCTTTTTTCCATTCCCGAACAAGTCCGTTTGGCCAAAAGGCTCGTGTCCGAAATCGGGCCTGGAAAGATGCTCTTTTGCAACAGTGGAGCGGAAGCGAACGAAGGGCTGATCAAATTTGCCCGACTTGCTTCCGAACTCCCTGAATTCGAAGGGAAACACAAGATCCTCGTCGCAGAGAACGCGTTTCACGGGCGAACCATGGGAGCCCTCTCGGCCACCCATTCCCCCAAATACCGCAAGGGATTCGAACCGTTGCTTGGCGGTTTCGAATTCGCCCCGCTCAACGACCTCGATGCCTTCGAGCGCAAGCTCGACGACGAAACGATCGCCGTCTTCATCGAACCAATACAAGGAGAAGGTGGAATCCACGAGGCAAAAGACGATTTTCTCCAAGGGCTTGAAAGGCTTTGCCGAGAAAGAAAGGCTTTGTTCATGCTCGACGAGGTGCAATCGGGCATCGGGCGGACCGGGAATTTCCTCGCTTACGGTCAATCCGGCATCACGCCGGACGCAGTGGCCTTGGCCAAGGGCTTGGGTGGGGGGTTCCCAATCGGGGCGTTTTGGATCAGCGAACAATACAGCGAAGTTTTCAAGCCCGGAAGCCACGGGACTACTTTTGGTGGTTCGCCTTTGGCCTGCGCGGCCGCTCACGCAGTCCTCGACGTCATCGAGAAGGAGGATCTCGTAAAGGCGGCGAGGGAAAAAGGATTGGCCTTGCGCGAAGGATTGAGCCGGTTGGTCGAGCGTTTCCCAAGCATCCTTGTAGAAGTGAGAGGACGCGGACTGATGTTGGCTCTGGCCTTGCAAGACGACCCGGCCGATTTGATCGCTTCCTTGCGGGAGCGGGGATTACTGGTCGTTGGAGCGGCGGGAAACTCAATTCGTTTCCTTCCTCCCTTGAACGCAAGCGACGCCGAAATACAAAAAGCCTTGAACGTAACGGAGGAGGCTTTGACTGCCTTCCAAACCAAGAAAAGCGAATGAAACATTTTTTGACGGAAAGCGATTTCGACCGAAACGAAATCATCGAGGTTTTCGAACATGCTTCCCTCTTCAAGCAAAACCGGACTCAGAGACCCAGCGCCGACCTCTCCGGCCAGAATTGGGGAATGCTCTTCTACAAGAACAGCACCCGAACAAGGGTGTCCTTCGAGGTGGGAATCAGGGAATTGGGCGGAAACCCCTTGATACTCGACCAATCCAGCACGCAAATTGGGCGGGGGGAAAGCATTGAAGACACCGTGCGGGTCCTGTCCCGCTATTTGGACGGTTTGATCATCCGCACTCATGGACATGATATTATCGAGGAGTTTGCTCAACACTCATCCATACCGGTCGTAAACGCGCTCACGGACTTTCTTCATCCCTGTCAAATCTATGCCGACTGCCTGACGATCTTGGAAAAAACGGGGGGAACACTCGATCCTTTCGAGGGACTGCAGGGGAAAAAATTGGCTTTTTTCGGGGATACCGCGTGCAATATGGCCAACTCATGGATTCTGGCCGGTGCCCTCTTCGGAATCGAAGTCCACTTGGCTGGCCCGGTTGACTTTCGACCTCAGTCCGAAATCGAGGAATTTTGCCAAGCGAGTGGTTTGCCCGGGACTTGGCGTCATACGCAAGATCCCCGAGAGGCATCCGAGGGCGCGGACGTCATCTACACCGACGTTTGGGTAAGCATGGGATGCGAAGGGGAGGAACAGGATCGTCTCCAAAAAATGGCGCCTTATCGGGTGGATTCGGAAATTCTTGCCCTGGCCAAGGAAAATTGCTTGTTCATGCATTGTATGCCCGCCCACCCGGGAGAAGAGGTTGCCCAAGAAGTTCTCGACGCGCCTCAGGCCATTCTTTTCGATCAGGCGGAAAACCGTCTGCACATGCAAAAATCCATTCTTCGCAAAATCTCGCGCTTCGATCAAGAAGCCTAACCCTCGTCACTCATGAAAATCATACTTG
Organism: Opitutia bacterium; assembly: GCA_038118685.1. Lineage (GTDB taxonomy): Bacteria > Verrucomicrobiota > Verrucomicrobiia > Opitutales > Seribacteraceae > Seribacter. The sequence goes on along the minus strand of JAYOII010000057.1, from coordinate 3,600 downwards.
CCTATTCGGGAGGTTTGGACACTTCCGTCCTCGTCCACTGGTACGCCAACGAACAAAATGCGGAGGTCATCACCTACTGCGCCGACGTAGGACAAGAGGAAGAACTCGACGGTCTCGAGGAAAAAGCCCTCTCCACCGGGGCCACCGCCCACCGGACTCTCGACTTGGTGGATGAGTTTGCCGACGACTTCATTTATCCGATGGTTCGGGGGAATGCCGTTTACGAATCCCAATACCTTCTCGGCACATCGATCGCCCGCCCTCTTATCGCCAAGGCGCAGATCGAGATGGCCCGGGAATTCGGAGCCAATGCAGTCGCCCACGGGGCAACCGGCAAAGGAAACGACCAATGCAGATTCGAACTCACATTTTCCGCCCTCGCCCCGGACTTGCAAATTCTCGCTCCTTGGAGGGATGCATCGTTCAGGGAGAAATTTCCCGGACGCAAGGAAATGATCGAGTATTGCGCCGAGCACAAGATCGACGTGGAGGCAAGCGCCTCCAAACCTTACTCCATGGACCGGAACCTCTGGCACATTTCATACGAGGCCGGCATTTTGGAGGATCCTTGGTTTGACCCGACCACCCCGGAGAATCGGGGGATGTACAAGCTTACGGTGGACCCGGAATTAGCCCCGGACACGCCCCAGTACCTGGAGTTGACCTTCGAAAAAGGAAACTGCGTGGCCATCGACGGGAACCCCGATTCGCCGGCCGAAATCATCCGCAAGCTCAACAAGATAGCCGGGGAACACGGAATCGGGCGGGTCGACTTGGTGGAAAACCGGTTTGTCGGAATGAAAAGCCGAGGAGTATACGAAACCCCCGGAGGAACCGTCCTTCTTCATGCCCACCGCCAACTTGAAACCTTGACCATGGACCGGGACTTGATGCACCTCAGGGATTCCTTGATCCCGAGATACGGGGAATTGATCTACTACGGTTTTTGGTACGCGCCCGAAAGGGAAGCCCTCCAGGCATTGATCGACCAAAGCCAGTCCACGACTTCCGGGACGGTGCGCCTGAAACTTTACAAGGGTGGCGTCACCACGGTCGGGCGAAAGTCGGAATATTCCCTTTACGACGAAAGCATTGCCTCCATGGACGACGATGAAAGCGATTACAAACCGGAGGATGCGGGTGGATTCATCCGCCTCAACTCGCTGAGGCTCAAGGAAAGATTCCGGAAGCAAAACTACGAAGGTTGACAAGGCAAAGATGCGCCTGCTCGTCATAGACAACTACGATTCCTTTACCTACAACTTGGTACAGTACTTCGGCGAACTCGGAGCGGAGTGCGAAGTCTTGAGAAATGATGCGAAAGCCCTCGGGCAAATCACCATAGAGGAATACCATGGGCTGGTGCTTTCCCCCGGTCCCTGTGATCCCGACCGGGCGGGCGTCAGCTTGCCCGCAGTGCTCGAATGGGCGGGGGAAAAACCACTTTTCGGGGTTTGCCTCGGACACCAATGCATTGGACAAGCCTTCGGGGGGAAAATCGTCCGGGCGTCCAAACTAATGCATGGCAAGACTTCCCCCATCAGGCACGATGGGGCGGACTTGTTCAAGGATCTTCCCTCCCCTCTCGTGGCGACTCGCTATCATTCTCTTGTCGTGGAATCCTCGTCTTTGCCCGATTGCCTTGCCATCACCGCTCATACGGACGAGGGAGAAATCATGGGAATCCGACACAAAGACCTCCCCGTTTGGGGGGTTCAGTTCCATCCCGAATCCCTTGCCACCGAAAAAGGAATTATGATCTTGAAGAACTTCCTGGAATTCTGTTAAACACATAAGCGTGTGGTATATGGAATCCTTGATCATTGATGCGCTGTCCTAAGTGCTCATCGGATGACCTGAAGGTTCTCGAGACGAGAGCCGGCAAGGTTGCTTCGACTCGCAGGCGAAGAGAATGCCTGGAGTGCGGGCATCGTTTTTCGACCATTGAGGAGGTCTTGCATGAAGATCTCGCAGTGGTGAAGAGAGACGGCAGGAGAGAGAGCTTTGATCGAACAAAACTGGCCATGGGCTTGAGACGCGCGATTGCCAAGAGGCCGATCGACGCCGAACAAATCAACGCCTTGCTGTCCGAAACCTTGCGACGGATCGAAAACGAGTTCGACAGTGAAGTTCCTACCCGGGCAATTGCCGATGCGATTATGCACAGGTTGCGCAAAGTCGACGGCATCGCTTGGCTAAGATACGCCAGTTTTTACGAGGATTTCATGGAGTTGTCTCGGTTTGCCGAGGAAATCCTCAACTTGGATGGTGGAAACAAGGGTGACGAAGACAGCGACTAAACGGGACGATTACACAAGGCTTCAGAACCTCAATGCCCTTTTCTCGGTCATTGGAAGTTCTTCGACCAGCGAGGAGACTCTGCAACTCCAGAGAACTCTTTCCTTCATGAGGGAAAACGACGAAGACGCCCAAATGTCCGCCAAATCCTTCGAGCACTGCATTGAACAGGTGGTTCGCTTTCACTTTCCGCAGGACCGGAGCTTTCCCTTCACCCATTGGAACGCCCGGGCCGTTTCCATCGACCCGCTGTGGGTAAGAGCTTCGGTTCTCGATTTCATCAAGTCCTTCCAGGGAAACGTGCGCGGGTTGCTCCTGGTCTCGGGTTTGCGCGAATCCTTGCTCAGAGGGGGCAAACGATGGACTGCCAAAAAAGAGCGTGAATATCAGGAACTCAGGTCATTCATCGAAAGCTTGGTCATGCGTTATGCCAGTGCGGATCAAGACCTTGCCGTCCTCTTCTTCTGAGGCGGAATTCTAGCTCGAATTTTCCGGGTAGCTCCCGAGATGCTTGAGGAAGGAGGTACTCTTTTCCAATTCCTGCATCGCCTCCACCACCTTTTCGTCATCCCGGTGACCTATGAAATCGACGAAGAAATAATAATCCCACTTCTTTTTTCCACTGGGGCGGGATTCTATTTTGCACAAATTCAAACCTCTTTCGGAAAAGGGTTTCAGAGCATTTTGAAGAGCTCCCACCTGATCGGAAAGAGAAAGAACAAGGCTCGTTCGATACACTACGTTCTCCCTTTTCGGCAAAGATCGGCGGGCGACGACAAGAAAACGGGTCGTATTGTTTTTGCGGTCCTGAATGCCTTCGGCCTGCATCGGCACCTCGTTGATTCCGCCGGCCAATTTCCCTGCGATGGCGCCGCTTGTCTTTCTGGTCTTGCATTCAAGCACCGCCTCCGCAGTGCTTGAAACAGGAATCAACCGGGCCTTCGGCAGGTTCCGTCTCAACCATTCTCCGCATTGCGCCAAAGCCTGATCTTTCGACCGGACCTCCTCGATTTCATCAAGCGGCGAGAGACTAAGCAGGCAATGTTCGACCTTGAGGAAAACTTGGGAGACGATACGCAGTTCCGTCTCCGCCAGCAAATCGAGCGAGCGGTTGACCGCTCCCTCGGTCGAATTCTCGATGGGAACCACCCCGTAATCGCATTCCCCTTGCTCGACCGACTGAAAGACGTCCGGGATATCAGGCAGCGGACGGTACGAAAGAGTCGCGCCGAAATTCTTTACCGCCGCTTGGTGGGTATAGGTTGCCTCGGGCCCAAGAAATCCAATGACCAGCGATTTCTC
>JAYOII010000056.1:8985-12265 GCA_038118685.1 Opitutia bacterium | reverse complement strand
TTCCGAACCCTTTCCAACCTCATTCCCGTCCGAACCACTTTGTGGAATCAGGATGCTCCCAAATGGGCAAAACAGACTTCTCAGGCTCTGGTCGAGGCGATTTTGGAATCTGATTACGACGGAAACAAGAGTTCATTGATCGGCGACGCCAGTCACGCAACAATTTCAGGAGTGCTCAAGCTTATTGATGAAGAAACGGTCTCTGCAAATGGCTTTTATCCCGGGATACAAACCGTCGATGCGACAAGAACGACCCTGAACACCACGATGAAGTTTGATGGCAACCTTGATAAATTCAAAAATTTTGATCCAGAAAAAACACGCATTCTTGAGTTTGCGGCAAAGGGACTTGCAGACGGATATTTTCTTAGCACGCCACTTCACAAAACAAACGTTCCCAGTCTATCGAAAACATTGGGGGAAAACTCCATATCCGCAGCCTTGGAATATCTTTCTTCTCTTGCGGGGGATCATAGTCAATTTGGCTATGAAGTTTCCAAATCCATAGCCTCAGGTCTCTCACTCGGCGCAGTATACGCATCCGCCAGATTACCCGCCTACGTCACTGACAACCTGCCCTCCACGACTGCCGAAGAAATTGCCAAAGTGGTTTCTTCGGAGGCCATCAAAACATCTCTTATACTTGGCAATGGCTACGACCTCCACCGGCTCGCCGAAACCACTGCTTTTGGCTCCTCCATGGGCGTACAACTTGCATCCGTAGCGGATGAGTCATGGGATTATCAAAACGAATGGGCCTCATTTTCAAGGCACTTGCTTGCGGAATCCAGTTCCAAAGGAAGTGCTCGCGGTTCTCTCGATGGTTCCATTGGATACGTATCGACCCAAGAAGACGTGGATGCAGGACGATCCACGACCGTTGGCGATTTTGTCTTTTTTCTGGAACAAGATCCAAATGTGATCGACACCGACTTCAAAACCAACCGCGATGAAATTTTGGCTATCGCAAACGGATCGGCATCAGGATCACTTCTTGGAAATACAGCTTTTGCAATATACTACCCCACGAGCATGCCGCTCATAATCAATCACTCGGCGCAAGGCGCTGCCTACGGAGGGATGGCCACCGAAAACCTTCACGAAGTAGATCCGATTCCAGGCACGACCGAACAGATTGAAATTGCAATTGCAAGGGCGCTTGCCCATGGAGCGGCCATGGGAGCCGTCTTCCAAATTGTCGGAATCCAACAGGATTCGATGCCCGACATAAGGACCTATGATATGGATACGATCTCTGCGGTTGAGTCCGTAACCTACGGTTTGACCTATGGCGCCATAACGGGGGGACTTCAGGAATCAGGGGAAGACGCCATCATTGTTCAACAGGCAGTCAAGCAAGGCGCCAATGAAGGCTCCACCGCAGGCGCGGCCTTGGGACTCGGTGTAGCAGAACAATTTGCAAGCACCATGTCGCTCAAGTCCGAAGCAGCCATAAAAACCGCAGTCGGAACCGCAAATGACAAGGCTGCCGTCGATGCCAGCAGCAACATGGCCGTCAAGACAATACAAGCCTCCTCCCGCGATATGCTTCAGCTCATGAAGTTGTACAACATCAGCCCGCGATTTACGAACCCTTCGGGAATTTTCAGCAACCCGAATCGCAAAGAACAGGACAAAAACATTTTTAAGGAAGCTTTTCCAGTAGCCTCCCCGATCTAAACGCCCGTAGACCAAGAAACCGGAGCGATTTCCGTCACGGATTGATGAAGTTCTAGAGTGGTTTGTTCTCGCAGAATTCAACGAAGTTTTGTATTTGAAAATCCATGAATTCTTCCGACTCCGAAATAGGCCTGATCGGCTTGGCCGTGATGGGCCAAAACTTGGCTCTTAACATTGCCGATCATGGCTTTCCCATATCCGTCTTTAATCGTACCTACTCGAAAACCAAGGCTTTCTTAGAAGAAAACGAGAATACGAAAAATCTCTCAGGTTTTGAAGAAATCGGAGATTTCATAGATTCACTCGCAAAACCTCGAAAGATAATCATAATGGTTCAAGCGGGATCGGCGACCGATGCTGTCATCGAAACCCTGCTTCCCCTTCTTGACGATGGAGACATCGTCATAGATGGTGGGAATGCCAAATGGACCGACACGATTGATCGAGAGAAAAGATTACGGGAAAAGAATCTGCATTTCGTCGGGTCCGGTGTCAGCGGTGGAGAAGAAGGAGCCCGCTTTGGTCCTTCGCTCATGCCCGGTTGCTCGGAAGAAGCCTGGAAGCAAATCGAGCCCATTTGGCAGGCAATCTCGGCAAAAGTGGATGCTCACAGCGGAAAACCGCTTGAAGGAGCGACCCCTGGAAAACCTGTCCAAGGGGGCGTGCCTTGCTCAGCGTACATCGGAACCGACGGTTCCGGGCATTACGTAAAAATGGTTCATAACGGAATCGAATATGGCGACATGCAGATGATCTGCGAAGCCTTTCACCTGATGTCCGAAATAACAAAGCTTTCACCGACCGAAACCGGTCAAATTTTCGATCGATGGAATGAAGGTGAACTGGACTCATTCCTAGTTGAAATCACCGGGGACATCTTGAAGCAAACCGACCCACGGACCGGCAAGCCATTTGTTGAAATCGTAATGGATGCAGCCGGTCAAAAAGGAACAGGCAAGTGGACCTCCGTCAATGCATTGGATATGGGCGTTCCGGCACCGACTGTTGCAGAAGCCGTTTTCGCGAGATGCCTCAGCGCAGTTAAGGCGGAAAGAGTCTCGGCTTCGGAAATACTAAACGGGCCATCCTCAAAACCTGGATTGGAACAGGGCGCGGAAGAAATGGTAATGGCCATACGAGACGCCCTTTATTGCTCCAAGATTTGCTCTTACGCACAAGGCTTTCAGTTAATGAGAGAAGCTCAAAAAGAATACGACTGGAAACTCAATTTTGGAGAAATCGCTCAGATATGGAGAGGAGGCTGTATCATTCGAGCCGCCTTCCTGCAAAAAATCACCGAGGCTTACCAGAAAGACCCCGATCTTTCGAATCTCCTCCTTGATGATTATTTCAAGGAATCCATCGAAAAATACCAAGCTAATTGGAGAAAAGTGATCTCCATCGCAGTATCCTATGGCGTTCCGGTACCGACCTTCTCTTCCGCCCTCGCCTACTACGACGGTTACCGGAACGCAAGATTGCCACAAAACCTTTTGCAGGCCCAAAGGGACTACTTTGGGGCACACACCTACGAAAGAATCGACGAACCGAGAGGCAAACACTTCCACTTGGATTGGCTTGATCCCGACCGCCCCGAAAG
>JAYOII010000056.1:2154-8975 GCA_038118685.1 Opitutia bacterium | reverse complement strand
GACTATTGGGAACAATCAAGGTAATAATCCATGAGCCTTTGGTAATCGTCATCTTTCCCCTTTGAAGGAAGGACATAGTCAAATTGATCCTTTCTTTCGATTTCTGCTTCTGCGGTTTTCAATCGAATTTCAATTTCCTGCTGATTGTCCGAACCTCTGCGGGACAGCCTGTCTCGCAATTCCTGTATTGAAGGCGGCAAAACGAAAACGCTGAATACCATACCGCGCAACAAGTTATTGCTTTGGGCAAAGTTTTTAAGAGAGGAGGCGCCGTTTACGTCGATGTTGAGCAGAAGATCATGCCGACGGTTGTCGCCATGAAAAGCAAGAAGAGCATTTTTTTGAGTGCCGTATAGGTTTTGATGAACCTGTTCGTATTCTATAAAAGCCCCATCATTGACCTGCTGAAGGAACTTTTCCTTGGTAAGAAAATGATAATCCACCCCATCGCTTTCTCCCTCTCGAGGCTTGCGTGTCGTGGCCGTTACCACCCTTCTCAAGCTGTTCGGGAATTCCGAAAGCAAACGATCGCACAAAGTTGTCTTCCCTACCCCCGCGGGTCCAGATATGACAAAAACAATTCCTTCCACGGTTATGAAATTCAATAACTGAAAGAAAGGCCAAGCAAAACCACCGCACAGCCCAACATTGTCCAACCAAAGCGTGCCGGCCTGCCCGACTTGTCGAAAAGCCAATCGAGAAAATCCCTCATTTTATAAGGCCAAGCCCCGAAATAGAGTGCTGCGACAACGAGAAGGTATATGACCGAAACCAAGAAAAGCCTGCTTACGGGTTCTTGGAGAAAGGCCGCATCCAATACTTCCCTCGAGTAGAACAAGACGAGTATACTCAAAGCCCTGACCGCCAGAAAATCCCTGACGTAAACATAGGACGAAACGCCTATGAAAATAGCAATGCCTCCAATGTACCAACGATATTCACCGAAATCAGCCTCGCTCAAGTGCATGACGTGGCGGGCGATGAACCAGGACAACCCAAGCGCAAGCAAGAAAACGGAAAGCCTCGAGGAACGGGGAAAACCGCGAATGAGGGAATAAATCGTGGGACGGCCTGATGCAAACAGGGATCCGATTGCAAAAAGGAGCAAAGAGGTTAGAATTGAGAATTCGAAAAGTTCCATTTTTTATAGTTGAGCAGCAATTAAGGTATAGGGGTTCGCCTCCTTGACCTGAACAGAAACGAGAGAACCAATCGCCTTGCTCGATCCCTCGAAAACAACCTTCCTGAAACACCTCGTCCGCCCCATTAGTTTCCCATCCCCTTTTCTTGCGAAGCCTTCCACCAATACTTCCATGCTTTTGCCGATAAGCTTTGCATTGGAAGCGTAGGAAACTCTTTCGGTCATGGAAAGAAGCTCCTGATTGCGATTCTCTTTGATTTCCTGAGGCACCTTGTCCTCAAACTGAGCCGCAGGCGTTCCCGACCGCTCGCTGTATTTGAAGACAAAAGCGTGCTCAAAAGCCGCCTGAGAAAAGGCCTGCTTGGTAAGCTCAAAATCCTTGTCGGTTTCCCCCGGGAAACCGACTATGACGTCGGTGCTCAACCTCATGAAGGGATCAGTCGTTCTGAGCTTGGCGACGATCGACAAGAATTTGTCGATGGCATAGGGCCGATTCATGGCTTTGAGAATACGATCGGAACCACTCTGCATAGGCAGGTGCGCGTAAGAACAAAGCTTGGGTAGACTGCCGTAAGCATCAATCAGATCATCCCCGAAAGAGGTTGGGTGAGGCGAGGTGAAGCGGATTCTTTCGATCGATTCAATTTCGTGAATTCGTTCCAGAAGCTGAACAAAGGGCGTTTTGCCGTCTTGGCGCGGCAAAGATCCTCTGCCATATGCATTCACAATCTGACCGAGCAGGGTTACTTCACGCACTCCCCGAGCTCCTAATTGCGCAACTTCCGAAACGATGTCCTCCATCGAACGGTAACGTTCCCTTCCGCGCGTCTTGGGGACGATGCAGAATGCGCAGTTCATGTTGCATCCTTGCATGATTGAAACGAATGCGCTTACCTTGCTGTGTTCGGCAAAATGTTCACGGATTTCGTTTTCCGATCCGGTTTCCTCGTCTATATCCAAAAGGCTTGGCGCATGATCGTTGCCGTTGGCGTGGGAAGCAACCAGCTGATCAAGATAATCAGGCAAACGATGGAATTTCTGAGTTCCGACAATCAGATCAAGATCGGGCAGCCTGTCCACCAGATCATCCCCGAGATTTTGAGCCATGCACCCCATGACGCCAAGTACGAATCGAGGGTCATTTTTTTTCCTCTTGGCCAAGTGACCGGCTTTTCCGATCGCTTTTTGCTCGGCGCGTTCCCTCACGCTGCACGTGTTCAACAAGACAATATCAGCTTTGTCTTCATGATCCACGATCGTATATCCGCGTTCCTGAAGCTTGCATGCTACGGATTCGGAATCTCTCTCGTTCATTTGACAACCATACGTCTTGATGAAGACACGATTCATAGAGCTGAAAGGGTATCGGATGTACACCTTTGGTCAATCGATAACGCGAAGCAAAACCAGTCTAAGATCATCGATCAATTCACTCCGGCAACCCCCCAGAGTCTTGACTGAATTATGCCCACCCGTAAAAAGCATGCATTGCGTACCCAAGTGAACGGACACTTCTTCATCATGTACAGTATCGCCGACAAGCAAAACATTCGAGGGGTCATGAGCAATCTTGGCAAGATGGGTTTGAGAGATACCCTTCTTTCCGGCCGCATGGATATTGGTGACACCCGTAATAGGATGGAGAAACTCCGAAAGTCCCAATTCATCGACAAAAGTGGTCAGGTCCGATAATTTCCCGGCCGAAAGAATGGATTGGCCAATTCCGGATTCGGCCAATTCATTCATCACAGCCCTGGCATGCTCTTGGAGTTGGCGCGAATCGCGCCTCATTCGGTAATCGGAGATGAATTTCTCGGAAATCATCCGAAAGGAATCTCCCTCTGTAGGCAAACCGATCTTTTCATAGTAGGAAGATACGGGAAAGGTGAAATTGTCGCGGTAAAATTCGAGTGAAACAGTCGGAATCGAGAGGTCGGAAAGGATTCCGTTCACGATATCGACGCACAACCGGGCATCGTCCACCAAGGTGCCGTTCCAATCCCATACGACATGTTCGATTCTATTCATCAAAGGTAAGTTTTTCGTATTCAAGAATCATTTTCTTTCTCGCGGGGTTCCAACGATAACCACCTGCATGGCCATTGGCCCGAATAACTCGGTGACAGGGTATCACATATGCGATCGGATTTCCGGCAATTGCCGAAGCAACGGCACGAGTGGCCTTGGGGTTACCCATTTTCTTGGCTATTTCCACGTAACTTCGAGTATGACCTGGCTTGATCGAAGCAATGCAATCCCAAGTTTTTTTCTGAAAAACGGTTCCGTTCGGACAAATGGAGAACATGGAACAATAAGCAAGAACATCATCCATAAATGCCTTTGCATCCGTCGGGGATCCACGTGACGAGGAGCAAGGGGAATCGTCAAAAGAGGCTTGAACGATCGCCCCATCGATAACCTGCAAATAAAAAAGACCGAATGGGGACTCAAATGTTTTGTGCATGTTAATTAATGACAGATTCCGACAAAATAAGTGTAATTTCAAAGTTTATGAGAAAACGGCTTGATTCTGTCTTGATAGCGATCAATGTAAAATTCCAATATTTTCAAACATGGCAAAAAATACATCAAACGACAAAAAGAATTCACCCTCGAACCAAGATCTTGAACTAGCGTTTCAGGGCATCAACAAGAAATTCGGAGAAGGTGCTCTGATGAGGCTTGGAGATGCGACCAAGATGAACGTTTCAGTAATATCAACTGGTTCATTGGCGATCGATTTGGCCTTGGGCGCAGGCGGTCTTCCCAGGGGTAGAATCGTTGAAATATACGGACCCGAATCATCTGGTAAAACGACCTTTTGCCTGAGCGTTATCGCCGAAGCCCAAAGAAAAGGAGGAAACGCTGTTTTTGTGGACGTCGAACACGCCCTTGATCCAAGGTATGCCAAAATCGTCGGCGTTGATCTCGACAACCTCATGGTCTCTCAACCCGAAAGCGGTGAAGACGCCCTGAACATCACCGAAACTCTTATACGCTCAGGGGCCATCGACGTCATTGTGGTCGACTCGGTTGCCGCCCTCGTCTCAAGGCAGGAACTGGATGGTCAAATGGGTGACACCACCGTCGGTCTGCAGGCAAGGATGATGAGCCAGGCAATGAGAAGGCTTACCGCTGCAATTTCCAAAACCAACTGTGTTTGCATCTTCACAAATCAGATAAGGGAAAAAATCGGAGTCATGTTCGGCAGTCCCGAGACCACGCCTGGTGGAAGAGCTCTCAAATTCTTTTGCTCGATCCGCATGGACATTCGAAGAATAGGTCAAATCAAGGAATCCAATGGAACGGTAACCGGATCACGCACTCGGCTCAAAGTCGTGAAGAACAAAGTCGCGCCGCCCTTCACTGCCTGCGAATTCGACATCATGTACGACGAAGGAATTTCGCGCACAGGTTCGGTGGTCGACCTTGGAATTGAACATAACATTCTAACCAAAAAGGGGGCATGGATCTCTTACGAAGGTGATTTGGTCGGCCAAGGCAGAGAAGCGGCCAAACAAGCTTTGATGGAAAACCCGGAATTAATGGAAAAAATCACCTCCACTATTCTAGAAAAGGTTGAAGTTTCGGTTGGATCAGTGCTCGCCCAAAGCAAGGATGACAACTCGGATTGAACTGACTTGAGGAAAGAACCGCAATGACTGACACGATCATTGCACAGTCCACGCCTCCGGGACAATCCGCACTCGCCATGATTCGGATTAGCGGACCACTCTGCGAAGAAATCGCCAAGAATGCTCTTGCTCTCCCCTCCCCTACCCCACGAGTTTCCCACCTGCGCAACTACAGGTCATTGGATTATGAAACCATTCTGGACCAAGTCATTGTCGTCCTGTACCCAATCGGCAAATCATTTACCGGGGAAACAACCTTGGAAATTTCGTGTCATGGCAACACCTTCATCGTACGGAAAATAATCGAGGATTTGCTCAAACGGGGTTGTCGTACGGCCAAACCGGGTGAATTCACTAAACGAGCCTTTCTTTCGGGCAGAATTGATTTGACCCAAGCCGAATCGATTGCCGAACTGATCTCCGCCAAAAGCGATGCCGAGTTGAAGATTGCCAATCTAAATTTGTCTGGCGCTCAAGGAAATGCTTACAAAACATTGCAGGATAGAATTTTGCAACTCCAAGCACAACTTGAGGCATCCATTGATTTCCCGGAGGAAGGTATCGAATCAAAATCAAAATCCAATTTTTTATCTGTATTTGATTCGATTATTGAGGCAATGAGTCAATTGATCGACAGTTGCGAGAAGAAGAAAATTCTTTCCAATGCAATCAAGGTGTTGATTTTAGGACCCGCGAACGTTGGAAAAAGTACGCTGTTCAACTCTTTCATCGGTCTTGACCGCGCTCTGGTCAGTCAGAATCCGGGAACAACCCGCGACTATATATCCAGTCAAGTTCCCATAGGAGATTATCGAGTAGAATTCATTGACTGTGCCGGAATTAGAAAAACCGATGATTCGACGGAAAACCTTGGGATTGAAAAAACCATGGAGATCATCGAGGAGGCTTTCCTCATTCTATTCGTAATTGATGGATCAGTCCCCTACCCCACAGATTTTGATCCTAGAGCCATGGATAAGATCAAAGGAAAAGATATCCTAATCCTCGAGAACAAAAGCGACCTTCCCAAAGTCGTATCGCAGCAACAATACCCAGAATCCATCAAATGTGTTGAAATTTGCGCCCACCAGAAGAAAGACACTGAAAAAATCACCTCATTGATTGAAGAACATTTGAAGCAAATGTTTTCACGGGATCCGTCGGAAAACGTAATGATCAACGCCAGACATCAAAAATTGCTCATCAATTCGTTGTCTCACCTGAAACTGGGCAGAGATAAAATCGATGCGAACGAAAGCGAGGAGTTCGTTCTTCAAGAATTATCAACCTGCAGAAACTTCATTGACGAAATAATAGGCGTCAAGAGCAACGAAGATATTCTGGATAAATTATTTAACGAATTTTGTATCGGGAAATAATCGTGAGCCTTTCACTCCGCACAGATCCAGAACAACCCTATGACGTCATAGTATGCGGTGCCGGACATGCCGGCTGTGAAGCGGCTCTGGCCGCGACGAGAATCGGGGCAGAAGTTCTGATGCTAACGGGCAATTTGGATACGATTGCCCAAATGAGCTGCAACCCGGCAATAGGTGGACAAGCAAAAGGACAGATTGTGCGTGAAATTGATGCCTTGGGTGGAGAAATGGCACTAAACACTGATTTTACCGCCATTCAATTCAAACTTCTTAATACTTCAAAAGGACCATCGGTCCAAGCACCACGGGCACAATGCGACAAAAAAGCTTATCAGGCACGAATGAAGCACGTTCTTGAGCAAAACCAGAACCTCTGCATCTTTCAGGCTTTAGTGAATGGTCTTGTAATTGAAGACGGTGTATGCAAAGGAGTAAAAACATCGCTGGATCTTACGTTTTATGGTAAAAGCGTAGTCGTTACCACGGGCACTTTTTTACGAGCCTTGATGCATGTTGGTCAAAACCAATCGGAAGGCGGAAGACTTGGTGATCATGTTGCAAAAGGACTATCAGGTGATTTCCTAAACCATGGCATCGAACTAGGCCGATTCAAAACAGGAACTCCACCCAGATTATTGGGTCATTCTATCAATTTTGACAAAACAG
>JAYOII010000056.1:0-2144 GCA_038118685.1 Opitutia bacterium | reverse complement strand
GGTGATGACGTTCCAACTAAGTTTGCGTTTTACGATACCCGTACTCCTGAAGAAACGTTCCACGTGGAACATAATTCAAGATGGTTCCACGTGGAACCTCCTCATTCTTTTCCTGAATCAAATCAGGTCAATTGCCGTGTTACCCGAACCAATCAAAGGACAGCTGATATTATTCGCAAAAACCTACATTTGTCTCCTCTGTATAAAGGGGAAATTGTCGGGACCGGCCCGCGTTATTGCCCCAGCATAGAGGATAAAATCGTTCGATTTGCTGAGAAAGAAGGTCATCAAGTTTACCTTGAACCGGAAGGTCTCAATACAGACGAATGGTATGTTAACGGACTATCCACAAGCCTCCCTTTCGACGTTCAAAACGAAGTCATTCAATCGATCCAGGGATTAGAAAACGCCATTATTATTCGACCCGCATATGCCGTAGAATACGATTACGCCTATCCAACTCAGCTATCAAGAACTCTCGAGTCACAAAAAATCGGATCTTTGTTTTTCGCAGGTCAAATCAATGGAACTTCAGGATATGAAGAGGCGGCTGCACAAGGACTGATTGCCGGAGCCAATGCTGCTCTTCAGTCCACGAACCAAAATCCTCTCACCTTGGGAAGAGACATTGGTTACATCGGGGTTCTTATTGATGACCTTGTAACAAAAGGCACTACGGAACCCTATCGTATGTTCACAAGCAGAGCCGAGCACAGACTTCTGTTCAATCACGGTAGTTCCGAGCTGCGCTATCTTAATATCATTGAGGACTTTAACCTGTTGTCTGAAAGTCGGAAAAGTAATATCAAGGCTAAATCAAAGCAAATACTTCAATGGATATCTTTGTTGAATGCCGAAAAGGCTCAAGGCAATGACTCCCACGCCGACTGCATTCGCAAGAGCCAAGTCAATGACCATTTGCCGAAAGAATTTCATCTTCTTACTTCCCAAATCAAAGATGAAATATTCTACCGGATAAAATACGATGGTTACTTGCAGCGTGAACTAAGAAACGTTCGAAAGTTACGAGAATCCGAAAAAATCAAGATTCCCGCAGACTTTTTCTATCAAAATATTCCCGGTCTTAAAACCGAATGCGCTGAAAAACTAGCCATGGTAAAACCTGAGACATTGGGACAGGCTTCAAGAATTGCCGGTGTCGACCCTTCGGCCATTACCGTCCTGATGGTTATGATCAAAAAAGCTGTCGGATCGCCCGAAAAATTAAGTGATGAGTGATCCGTTCCTCAACAGGTTTCCTTCCGATATTGAGAGACAGAAGAGGGTAGGGCGGTTCTTCGATGAATTGCTCATCCCGACCATAACCCAGGATGGCTCCACTCTTTTTGATTTGGAAATCGGTTGCGGACACGGGCATTGGCTTACAAATTATGCCATGGCTAACGTTGACGTTACAAGCGTAGGAATCGATCTGATCACCAAAAGAGTCAGCAAAGCCACCGCGAAAAAGGAAAAAAGAAACCTAAGCAACTTGTTTTTTTACAAGGCTGAAGCAGTGGAATTTATTTCACTCATTCCTGATTCAATAAAAATTCAAAACACCTTCGTCATGTTTCCTGACCCATGGCCCAAGCACAAACACCACAAGCGTCGCTTGATTCAACGTGATTTCCTGACTTTGCTTCATTCCAAAACAAAGAGCTCCGGCAAAATTTACTTTAGAACCGATCATGATCCTTATTTTGATTGGACAGTAGAAATATTTGAACAATCTCCTCTCTGGTCAAGTTGCTCGAGCACCATGCCACTTGAACATTCAAGTTATTTTCAAGAGCTTTTACCCGACTTTCAGACTTTTTGCGGCCAAGCTTTAAATTAGCAACACTTATAAGCCCATTGTTTTCTTCAAATGCAAGATTCCCAGAAGACAATTTTTTAGCCTTACCAGAAAAGCCCTTTGCAACTCATTCATAATCTTTTTTAAGTTTAAAACCGTATTGACCTTAGCTTAATCAAAACTTATGGATTAAGCTTTGATTTGAAAAAACTCCTTCCAGTCTTCCTATACGCGACATCATCCCTATCTCTCTTCGCAGCGGGTGACGTCCACAAAAAAGCCGAAGTAATAGATCTTGGGTTTGATCTCGGGTTTCCCGTTACCAATTCCATGGTGACAAGTTGGG
>JAYOII010000055.1:0-12338 GCA_038118685.1 Opitutia bacterium | reverse complement strand
CACAGATAGTGATGACCGTTGTGGTGGACGAACCGAAGATGAAGGCGGGTCTCACGGGCTATGGAGGAACGGTTGCCGCACCGGCGTTCCAACGCGTAGGAAAGAAAATAATCGCTTATCTCGGATTGAAGCCGATTCCCCCGCAAGAGAAGACCCTTGCTCAGGATACGCGGCCCAGTCGGTCTGCTTTGTGAAACTTTTGCCTAAAAAAATGAAGACACAAAAACAAAACAGGGAAAGAATGGAGCGCGTACATGAAAGGCTCCTCGGTACCTTCAAATTGAAAGATTTAGTGGAACGGGGGACTTTGAATTCGCCGGGCGACGCACAAGCTCAGGTGAGTGGATTGGTTACGGATAGCCGAAGGGTGACTCCCAATTCCGCCTTCTTCGCCCTGCCAG
Source organism: Opitutia bacterium (assembly GCA_038118685.1). GTDB lineage: Bacteria > Verrucomicrobiota > Verrucomicrobiia > Opitutales > Seribacteraceae > Seribacter. The sequence continues at coordinate 11,937 of JAYOII010000055.1, read as the reverse complement.
GTCTTCGAACGAATGGAAACGAATATTTGCAGGAGGCGCTCGACCGTGGGGCCAAAGTAATCATAAGCGAATCGGAGGACCTGGAATTGCCTGCCGGTGTGACGGGAGTCAAGGTGGATGACTCCAGGCTGGCCCTGGCTCATTTCGCAAAGCGTTATCATGGGTCTCCTGATTCCTCGATTCGTGTGGTCGGCGTGACGGGCACGAACGGAAAAACCACGGTAAGCACCTTGGTGCGTCACTTGATGGAAAGACCGGGTCGGCCCGTTGGGTTGATCGGTACGGTTCGATATCACCTGGGTGACAGGGAGGTGCCGTCTTTCAAAACGACCCCCGAATCCGCCGATTTATACGCATTGCTCAGAAGCATGCTCGTTGCGGGTTGTTCCGAAGCGGTGATGGAAGTAAGTTCGCATGGAATCCATCAGTCCAGAGTGGCTTCGCTCCAACTTGAGGTCGCCGCTTTCCTCAACCTTACGCGGGACCACTTGGATTACCATGAAAACATGGAAAGTTATTTCCGTGAAAAAAGAAAGATCTTCAATGGTGACAATGGAAGTTTGCCGAAAGTGGCGGTGATCAACGGGGACTGTCCTTATGGCAAAAGATTGATGGAAGAACTTCCTCCGCAGGTACATGTTTTGTCATTCGGGGAAGGTGATCGTAACGTTTTTCGGGCGAGAAACCTTGAGCTTCAGTCCAACGGGTCGGAATTCATCCTGGAAGGCCCATTCGGCACGATGATGGTCACCAGTCCATTGATCGGCAGATACAACGTGATGAACGTGCTCGCGTCCTTCGCCATTTTGCATGCCCTAGGTCATTCCGTAAGCGATGCGGTCCGAAAAGTAGGCGCCTTCGAAGGAGTGGACGGACGAATGGAGTCCGTTGAACGTGGGCAGAACTACAAAGTGGTCGTTGATTATGCCCATACGCCGGATGCTCTGCGCAATGCCCTTGGAATGCTCAAGGAATGTACGGAAGGGAATTTGCATTTGGTCTTCGGATGTGGTGGAGACAGGGACAAAGGCAAACGCCTCGAGATGACCCGGGTCGCTTGCGCCGGGGCGGACAGGATATGGGCAACCGCGGACAACCCGCGGACCGAACCTCAAGGCAATATATTCAAGGACATGCGCAAAGGGTTGGCCAAAGGAGCGAAGGTTTCTTTTGTCGAAGACCGGCGAAGGGCAATCAGCTTGGCCTTGGATGCCGCAAGGGAAAAAGACACCGTTTTGATAGCCGGAAAAGGACACGAGACGTTTCAGGAAGTTCAGTACACCGCCATTCCTTTCGATGACCGCAAGGTTGCGGGCGAATTGCTCAGCGCCAAGATGCTTGCCTTATAATGCCTGTCTTTGACTCAGATTCATTGGCCGAATGGTCGGGCGGAACATGGAAGAACAAACCGGGTGATTTGATTTCAGGTTTTTCGATCGATAGCCGTTCGATTTCCGCAGGGGAAATGTTCGTCGCCATCGAGGCCGAACGGGATGGTCATGACTTCTTGTCTGCTGCCGAAGAAAACGGGGCCGGGGCCGCGCTTGTCAAAAAAGCGGATCTCAGAGTCCCGATTCCCCAGCTGGTGGTTGACGATACTCTTTCGGCCTTCCATCGGATTGCCAAAGGACACAGGAGCGCTTTCCGGGGTTCGGTAGTCGGGATAACCGGGAGCTGTGGGAAAACTTCGACCAAGGATACCCTTGGTTTGTTGATGGGAAAGAGTCGGACTTTGTCGACCGAAGGAAACCTGAACAATCACCTTGGCGTTCCCATGACGGTGTTGCGCATGAACGACGCTACCCATAAGTTTGCTGTCGTTGAGGCAGGCATAAACGGAGTCGGTGAAATGAATATGCTGGCTCGTACGATTTCGCCCGATTTGGTCATTGTAACCTTGATTGGGCATTCTCATCTCGAGGGGCTTGGGAGCGTTGAAAACGTCGCCCGCGAAAAGGCCATGCTTTTTGAGGGTTCGGAATCGGATCCACTCGTTTTGTTTCCCGAGGACTGTCTGTCCTACGAGCTTTTCTCGAAAAAAAGCGCGACGGGAAAAAATCACCTTGTCCTTAAGGAAGGGAAGCCCGCCCGGGAACCCCGGCGCAACGAAGCTTTTTACTCCATTTGGACTGAAACAAACAAGAACGGAGGCTCGTGGATGCTAGGGCTTTGGCGCCACGAGTCTCCGTTTCTTTCTCTTCCCTTGCCCGCGGTTTCCGCAGGTATGGCGAGAAACGTGGCGTTGGCCGTATTGGCCGCCTGCGAATTGGGTGTTTCAGTCCAAGAAATTTCTGATCGCCTACCCCAATATCGTCCTTCGGCCTTGAGAGGCAGACGCTTCCAAGGCCGAGGGCGAACCTATTTCCTGGATTGTTACAATGCCAATCCATCCTCGATGAAGGATTCAATCGAGTTCTTTTCCTCTCAATGCGCCGATCTTCCAAAGCTTTACGTTTTGGGAGGAATGGAGGAACTCGGTGACGAAGGGCCCCGTCTTCATGATGAAGTTGCCCGGAAAATATCGGTTGGGAAAAGGGACCAAATCGTTTTGGTGGGAGAAAAGGCCGCTTGGATGGCCGAAGGGCTTCTCGCCGGAGGGGCGGGGGACGACCAAGTGATGGTGTTTGACCAAGCCGATGATGCGATCTCATTGGTCGAGGATTTCGAAGGGGCGGTCTTGTTCAAAGGCAGTCGCCTCAATGAGTTGGAACGCCTTTTGCCGACTTGGGCGGTAGATGAAACGGAGACGGGGGATGACCTTGAATGCTGAGTTATCTTCAATTTGCGGAAGATTGGTTTGGCCCGTTGAGGCTCTTCCAGTTCATTTCGGTACGGGCTATATTTGCTGGGATTACGGCACTTCTGCTTGGCTTTTTCCTTGGACCGAGGCTGATTCGGGGGCTTCGGTCTTTTGGGGCCAAACAGGCATTTCGGGAAAAAGAAGAAGTGGGGAAACTGGCGGAATTGCACGAGGGAAAAGCAAAGACGCCGACCATGGGCGGGTTGCTGATTTTCGGGACCGTTTTCGTCTCCACTTTTTTATGCGCGGAACCGAACGTATACGTCGTCGCGGCGATGACGGTCTACTTCCTCTTGACCTTGGTCGGGTTTGCGGACGATTACCTGAAGATTTCGAAAAAGAACAGCAAAGGGTTGCCAGGCAGGTTCAAACTTCTCGGTCAACTGCTTACGACGGTGGTCGTTCTTCTGATTCTTTTGGGTCCCCTCGGCGAATCCCTAACGGGAGTACAGGGAAAAGCCGTGGGAAGCCCGTCCAAAATGCTCGAATTATGGGTTCCCTTTTACAAGGACGTGGTTCTTCAGGGAATGAGCCTTCTTCTTGTTTTCATTTTGTTCATGCTGACCCTGTGCGGATCCAGCAACGCAATCAACCTTACGGACGGACTCGATGGTCTGGCGATCGGTTGCACGGTAACCGTTGCCCTGACTTACGGGATCATGGCTTATGCCGCGGGGAATTATCTGATTTCGGATTATCTGCGGATAAGTTTCGTTCCGGGGACCGGGGAATTGGCCGTAGTTTGCGCCGCTTTGCTGGGTGGGAGCCTTTCCTTCCTTTGGTACAACGCCCATCCCGCGGAAGTATTCATGGGGGACACCGGTTCCCTGGCGATCGGCGGGTTGGTCGGTGCAATCGCCCTCATGATTCATCAGCCACTGACTTTGGTCATTGTGGGAGGAATTTTCGTCATGGAAGCCGGTTCAGTCATTTTGCAGGTGGTATCCTTCAAGAGCCGCGGAAAAAGAATTTTTCTAATGTCACCGATTCATCATCACTTCGAGTTGAAAGGATGGAAGGAAACCAAGGTGGTGATCAGGTTTTGGATTCTTTCGCTTCTTTTTGCAATCATCGGGCTGGCTACCCTGAAACTGAGATAGGATGAGAGCAAAATTGGAAAATTTGGATGAACTGCGACGCAAACCCGTCGCAGTTCTTGGCGCGGGTGTCAGCGGTCGCGGGGTGGGTGCCCTGCTGGACCGTCTCGAATGGGAATACGTAACGTACGACGAGCCAAGCCGCGTTTTCGGGGAAACCGAAGCGCGAGCTAGCTCGATCGTCGTTTACAGTCCGGGGTTTCATCTCGGGCACCGGTGGCTCGGCGTGGCCAGGCAAGCGGGTATACCGCTTTTCGGGGAAATGGACTTTGGTTCCTTTTTTCTGGAAAACCGGATCGTTGCGATTACCGGGACCAATGGCAAGACCACCCTCACGACCCTTCTTGGCAGGATATGGAACGAATCGGGTAAAAAGGCAGTCACGGCGGGAAATATCGGGTTGCCTCTTTGCGAGCTGATTGCAAAAGGTCTCGACCCGGATGCGTTGGTTTTTCTAGAGGTCAGTTCCTTTCAAGCCCAGGAACTCAAGAACCTTCGCGCGAGCAGCGTCTTGTGGACGAATTTCGAAGAGGATCACCTTGATCATCACGCAACGATGGAAGAATACTTCAGGTCGAAGGCTCGACTGTTCAGCCATGAACCAGGCCAAGAATCGTGGATAGGCCGGAGTGTTTCCGAAATGGCCGCAGACTTGCGATACGAGTTGCCGGAAAACGCAAAAGTAGCCGAGCGGGATGAGATGGATTCGTCCTTTTTGCCAGCCGATCATTTCATGAACTCATATCCACAGAGGGAAAACCTCTCGATTGCATGGAAATTTTGCCATTCCCGAGGTATATCGAAAAATGAATTTGAACGGGCAATCCTGAACTATCGACCCGAACCACATCGACTCGAGAAGATAGCCACCATTGGAAAAGCAACCTTTTGGAACGATTCGAAGGCCACGAATACCTCGGCTACCGTCGCAGCGTGCCGCAATTTTTCGGGTAGCCTTTTTTGGATCGGGGGAGGACGGGCCAAAGGCACCGACTCGAAGAAACTCGTCCAACTTGTGAAACCCTTTGTGAAAAGAGCTTACCTAATTGGTGAAACGGGCGAGACGATCCGGGGCAACCTCAGCAAGGAGGGCATTTTCGCGACTTTTTGCAAGACCCTCGGGGAAGCGGTGACAAGAGCCTACGAACAGGTGACTGAACACACCAACGTTCTCTTTAGTCCGGGCTTTGCGAGCTTTGACTCCTATTCGAGTTATTCCGAGCGAGGAAAATCATTCATCGAAGCCGTTTTCGATTTGAAGAAAGAGATTTCCGGCGTTACGCAAGAAAGTATTTAACTGACCCTACACCAGCAAAGAAGGCAAACATGAAACTAACAAAGATATTCGGAATCGTTCTATCTCTTCACGTAGTGGTGATCTTACTCGTGATGTTCCAACCGGGTTGTCAAACCGTTGAAAAAAAGCCACCCGCCACAAGCGAAAACCCTCCCGTCAAACCGGCTTTCAACGGTGGGCTCTCCAATCCCGGGACCGCTGATCCGGAAAAGGCTGCGGCAGCCGATTCAGGACTGTCCGCGCCTACCCGCCCGGAACCAGGAGAAATCATCGTTCCGGGTCTGGCTCCGATTGTTCCGGCGCCTGTGCCTGTGATCGAAGATCCCGAGCCCATCAACCTCGCCCCAACGGACGTGACGGTGTACAAAGTCCAGCGCGGAGACACCCTTTGGGCGATCGCCCGGAAGAACAACGTTTCGCTTGCTCAGTTACTTGCGGGCAATCCGTCCCTGGACAAAAATTCGAGGCTCGCGATTGGTCAGGAGGTCATTTTGCCCGCCGGAGGTTCGTCCGTGGCCCCGCCCCCCGCGGCACCGGCCCCGGTCGTTCCTTCCGTCCCGGTCCCGGCTGACGGCTCTTCCTACGTCGTGCAAGGGGGAGACACGCTGTCGAGAATAGCAAGTGTTCAAGGGGTTGGTCTGAACTCCCTGATGCAAGCCAACGGCTTGACGAAAAATTCGATCATTCGCCCCGGTCAGGTTTTGATTATCCCGAGCGCCGGTAGCGCTTCACCCGTGCCATCCCCTTCGCCAACGGTGGTTCCCGAGGGATCGATCACTCACGTCGTGAAAAAAGGGGACAACCTGACCCGAATATCGGCCCTTTACGGCACCACCGTCAAACGGATTATGGAGTGGAACAACCTCGCGGACGCAGGGAAAATAAGCATAGGTCAAAACTTGATCGTATCGGATCCGACCACCGCGCCTTCCCCCGCGCCGCCGGCTGAGCCGAGTGCCCCCGGCCCGGACGCCAGTTTGCAGGATTTCTTCAAGAACGAGGTGGAAGAAAGGCCGATCATAGACGTTACGCAACCGCAACCCTGATCCGGGCATAGTTGTAAACATGGGTGTGTGAGAATCAACGGGTGGTGGAGGAAACGCTAGAACGAGGAGTATCGAAACCAAGCAGCTTGATAACGATCTATTTGATCGGGGTTGCCTTGGCTCTGACCATCTTGGGACTGGTCATGCTTTACAGTGCGGGCGTAACCGCGCGTCATGGCCCGGACGGCTTGCTGACCAGGCAGATCATGTGGGTGTCCCTTTCGCTTTTTGTCGGAGTGTATGCCGCTTTCATGAACCTGGATTGGTTGAGGAAAAGGATATGGTGGATTTTCGGCCTCTGCATGCTTGGTCTCGCTCTGACCTTGATTCCAGGACTGGGAGTCAAGGTCAATGGGGCTCAAAGATGGTTGGGGTTGGGCCCTTTGCGGATTCAACCTTCTGAGTTTGCGAAGATCGGTTTGGTTTTCGCTCTCGCCTCTTATTTTTCCTCCCGTCAAAGGGAGGTCAAATCCTTGCTCTATGGATTTGTAGTTCCCTCCGCCCTGATTGGGTCAATGTGCGCGCTCATCATCTTGCAGCCGGATTTCGGGACTTGTTTTCTTTGCGGGGCAGTGGCCGCCACCATGATGTTTCACGCAGGCACGAGCCTGCGTTGGCTTTTGCCTGCCGTCGGCTTGGCGATCTTTCTTTTTTCCATCCTCGTATATTTCGATCCTCACCGCATCCGTCGCGTCACTTCCTTTTTGGACGTCGAGGCAAATGCCAACGACAGTTCTTTTCAATTATGGCAGGGCATGTTGGCTTTCGGGGTCGGCGGAGTCAACGGCGTGGGATTGGGCATGGGCCGTCAGCAAGTTCATTTTTTGCCGGAGGCTCACACGGACTTTATTCTTCCCGTCATCGGAGAAGAGCTCGGTCTGGTTTATACCCTCGGCATCGTTCTTTGTTTCCTCCTCATGTACGTGGGAGTCTCCTTGAGGTTGCTGCAAGCCCCGAGACTTTACGAATATTTGTTGGCCATGGGAGCTCTCCTTTTCGTTTCCTTGCAAGCCATCATCAACATTGGCGTAGTAACCGGATCGATGCCAACCAAAGGCATGTCCTTGCCCTTCATCAGCTACGGGGGCTCGAACCTCATGGTGACTTTCATTTTCGTCGGGTTGATCATCAACGTCTTCCGGCGTTGGGATAACCCCAAATCCCTCAAGCCACGAGAACTATGAGAAACGTCGTCATTGCATGCGGAGGTACGGGTGGACATCTTACCCCGGGGATCGCCTTGGCCCAAAGCCTCGAGGAAAAGGGGTGTCCCTGTTGGCTCTTCATCAGTCAGAAAGCGGTGGACGGCAGGCTGGCCAGCAAGTATCCGAAATTATCCTTTGTTCCCATGCCGGGCTCGCCCCTGATCAGAACCCCGCTTGGCCTGTTGCGTTTTTTCTATGGTTTTGCCCGTTCCTTTTGGAGCTCCTACCGTTTTTACAAAAAGATCGGAGCGGATGCCCTCGTGGGATTCGGAGGGTTTTCGTCTTTCGGGCCAGCCATGGCTGCCCGGATGAGAGGCATGCCCGTTTTCATTCACGAAGCAAACCGGGCGGTGGGCAAAGCGGTTCGCTTTTTGGCCAAACGTTCCACCCGGGTATACCTACCCGAGGGAATGCAACTGGAGGGTATTTCGCCCGAGGTTATTCATAACGTCGGCTATCCTCTTCGTCAGGAGTTTCGCCGGATTCCGCGTGAACGGGCTCGCAAGCAACTGGGGGTTGCCCAAGGAGACCGTCTCCTCGTTGTTCTCGGAGGCAGTCAGGGAGCCGCCTCCCTGAACCGTTGGGTAAAGCAAAACATCGAGGAACTGGCCAAGGAAGGAATCTCGACTTATTGCCTGACCGGAATGAACAAGGAAAGTTCCGGTGTCGTTCAACTCGATGGCCCCATCGGGCAGACGATAACGAGTCGATTCATTCCCTTCACCGACGAAATGAACGCCGTTCTCTCGGCCGCGGATCTGGTTCTCTCGCGGGCCGGTGCGGGAGCCATTGCCGAGATCGTTCGTTGCCGGGTCCCGTCCATCTTGGTCCCTTATCCTCATGCTGCGGACAACCACCAGTATCTCAACGCGAGCTTTCTTGAGCGAAAAGGGGGAGGCATCGTCTGCCTGGAGGAAAAATTGGATGCTATCCTGCTCGATGAAATTCGCGAAGTCATGTTCAACGAGGAATTCCGGGCCATCTTGAGAAGAAATCTTTTCTCCATGGAGGGGGGCGACGTGGCGGGCCTCCTTGCCTCGGACCTCATTCAATCGCTCAAGGATCGCCCTCACCGTGACTCCGTACCCGGCGGAGTCCTCAGAATGGTCGGATGAAAGACCCCAAGCGAGTGCTTTTGTTGGGTGCCGGAGGCATGGGGATGGCTCCTCTTGCCCTGTATCTCCAAGGAGCGGGCATTCAAGTCGAGGCCTATGACGACCGTTTTGCCGAGCCTCTCCGTTCCCGCCTCTTGGGTGAAGGGATCGAGGTTTTGGGCGAACCCATGCCCACGGGCGAACCGGATTGCGTGATCCGATCGAGCGCCGTTGCCGAGGCGGGTTCTCAAGTAACCCCTTGGCTCAAGAAAGGCATCCCCGTTTACCGTCGTGGAGAATTTTTGGCCAAGTTCACGGCCCGCAGAAAAACCCTGGCCGTTGTCGGAAGTCATGGAAAGACGACCACCACGGGGATGCTCGTATGGGCCTTGGAACAAGTCGGTTTTCCCTGTTCCTATTTGGTCGGAGGCTGTTTTCGGGACGAATCTTTGCCCCCTGGAAAGTTCATGCGCAAATCGTGGGTCATTCTCGAAGTGGACGAAAGCGACGGAACAATCGAAGCCTTTTCACCCACCACGACCCTCGCTCTGAATTGCGATTGGGATCACGTTGACCGTTACGAATCAAGCGATTCGCTCGCCACCACCTTTCAAGGCCTCTTTACGCGGACCCAGGACTGCTTGATCGTTCCGAGCGGCTCGTCTTTGGCGGAATGGGCTCAAGCCAATCCACCCTCGCGTCTGGTCCGCTTCGATCCATTGGCCGATCCCGCCGATTACTTCGAGTCCAACCGGCGGGCCGCTTTGGCGGCAGGCGAATCGATGGGCATCGATCTGTCGGGCGTGGACTTCACGAAATTTCCCGGGATGAAGCGCAGGCAATCGGTTCTTTATGATTCCGAAACCCGGTGCGTGGTCGAAGACTACGCCCACCACCCCACGGAGATTCGCGCCTTTCTAAGCCAGCGCAGGGTCCAATTGCCCGATCATCTTCTTCAGGTTGTCTTCCAACCTCACCGGTTTTCCCGTACCCAAGCTCTGGCCGAGCACTTGGCGGACGAATTGTCCCAAGCCGACGACCTTCACCTCATGCCGACTTACGGAGCCTTTGAGAAATTCGATCAAGCCGGCTCGGCCGAAACCCTCATGGGATACCTTCCCCCCCGGCTCCGGGACCGTACGCGGATTTTTTCCGAGTTTTCCGAATTGCGGGCGGCGATCGGCCCCACGCCACCCGACAAGGACCAAGTTCTCTTCGTCGGAGCCGGTGACCTTGAACGCTGGGCCCATGCCTTTGCCTCCTGGGAACACGCAAAGGGAGACAAACACGATGCTTTCGCTCACTACCTTTCGACCCGCTTGTCCGCTTCGACCCCCTTGACCTCCGACGAGCCTCTTGCCTCCAAGACAACGATCGGAGTCGGAGGGGCATCCCGTTGGTATGCCGAACCCGCTCATTCCGAGGACCTTCGGACCATCGTCGAAGCCTGCAATCTCTTTGGAATCCAAAGGGCCATGATTGGACGGGGCTCGAACCTAATCATCCCGGACGAAGGCTTCGGCGGACTCGTCCTGCGGCTCAAAGGACCGTTTTGGAAAGAGATCAGTCCGAGGACCGAAGATACTCTCGTCGTCGGTGCGGGAGCCAGGCTGAAGGAAATTTGCAAATTCGCATGCGAACGGGAACTCAAGGGGTTTGAGTTTTTGGAAGGCATCCCGGGAACCCTCGGAGGGGCTCTCCGGATGAATGCCGGAGCGATGGGTTGGGAAACCTTCGATCTGGTCGAGTGGGTATCCTTTCTTTTGCCCGACGGAACGATCCGGCAAATTCCCGGCTCCGACCTGGACGTCGGATACCGCTACTGCAAGGAAGCCTACGAAGGGATCGCTCTACGGGCCAAACTGCGGGCGGAAGGACGTTCGGCTCACCGGGCCATTCGAAACGTGATCGACAAGCTTGCCCGCAAGAGACGGAGCACGCAGCCCAAAGAGTCCAGTTCCGGTTGCATCTTCCGCAACCCTGAAGACGTTTCCGCCGGCTTGCTCATTGATCAAGTCGGAATGAAAGGCGAGCGCGAGGGTGGGGCGGTTGTTTCCGATTTGCATGCGAATTTCATCGTCAACGAAGGCGGGGCGTCGGCCGAGGAAGTGATTGCCCTGATCAAGCGCGTCCGTGACCGGGTCAAAGAGAGCAACGGGCATATTCTCGTGCCCGAGGTCACCCTTATGGGGAAATCATGGAAGGAATATTTATCCTGAAAAAAAGAAGCCAATGAAGAATGAAGCAAGCATCACCGTACTCGCGGGAGGGATCGGCTCGGAAAGAGAAGTATCCCTTTCGACCGGCAAGGCCCTGACCGAATCCCTCGCGAAATCCTTCAAAACCCATATGATCGATTTGACCGAGGAAGCTTTGCCCGCTGGCCTGGACCCCGCCGACACCATTGTGTTTCCTGCCATTCATGGAACTTTCGGAGAAGACGGAGCCCTCCAGTCTCTGCTTGAAAAAGCTGGTTTTTCTTATTGCGGAAGCGGTCCCGAATCGAGCAGGCTTTGCATGGACAAGCACCTGTCCAAAGAAGCCGTCCGTGAAGCCGGCGTCCGGGTGTCCCCCGATCTTTTGTTTTCCGACCCCTCGAGCGTCGACGTGGAGCGGGCGGTGGCCGAACTCGGGCCTCATTTGGTTTTGAAGCCGACCGATCAAGGCAGCAGCGTGGCTCTTCACGTGGTGAACGGAGCCGACGAGTTGAAAAAGGCTCTCTCCTCCGTGGGTCCGGGAAATTGGATGATCGAGCACCGGGTGTTTGGTCGCGAAGTCACGGTTGGAATCATCGGGGAATCCGCTCTTGGAATCGTCGAAGTCATTCCCACGGGCGGAGTGTATGATTACGAGCGGAAATACTCCGCCGGTTCGACCGAATACCGATACCCGGCCGTTCGTACTTGTGTGATAGAGACATCGCTGCGGGCATTTGCCCTGAAGGCCGTCGACGCCAGCGGGGGGCGGGATTTAGCCCCGGGCGATTTTTTCATTTGCGAAGACGGCAACGCTCACTTTTTGGAAGTCAACACCCTGCCGGGCCTCACCGCGACCAGCCTGTTGCCCAAAAGCGCCTCCTGCGCCGGCTATGATTTCGACCGCTTGACCGCTCGCCTCGTGGAACCGGCTTTCCAACGTTTCTCTCAACGATCCCTTCTATCCGCTTAATCCCCGAAGCCCATGCGAAAGAAAGTAAAAAATGACAAAACGCCCGGGGGCGGTTGGAAAAAACTGGCCCCCAAAGCTTCTCGCCGACCCGCCTCGCGGGCTGCTCTTCGCAAGAGACTCTCCTCCCTTTCTCGAATTTTTTTGCTCGTCGCCCTGCTTGGTTCTCTGGGCTATGGCGTCTGGTGGGTCGACCGGCTTCTCCGTTCTGATTCCGGACCCATCGACCTGAC
>JAYOII010000054.1:0-12508 GCA_038118685.1 Opitutia bacterium | reverse complement strand
ATCCGCAACAAGGAAGATGAAGTTCTGATGATACGCAGAAGAAAATCTCCGAACAAAGGGAGATGGAGCCCTCCGGGTGGCAAGCTTGACATGGCTTGTGGAGAATCCCCCTTCGAATGCGCCATACGCGAAGCGCGAGAGGAAACAGGTCTCATGTTGGAAGACCGGGATCTTGCTCTTTTTGGTTATGTTTCCGAAAAGGGTTACGAATCCACCACGAATTGGCTTATGTTTCTTTTCGACTGCAAGAAGGTGCTCTCCTCTCTGCCTCCTGATATCGACGAGGGTCATTTTTGCTTTTATTCTCGACGGGAAATCGACAACTTGGAAATTCCGCCAACCGACCACGAGTTGGTTTGGCCGTTGTTCGACAAGCGAAAGGAGGGTTTTTGGGGGGTGCGAGCCGAGTGTCATTTGAACCGACCCATGAAATTAAAGATTGAAGAATCTCCCCATAATGGAGATAACGATTCTTCTAACCCCACACCCTAGAGTACAAAACATGGAAGGACTGCATCACGATACGATTGTTGACGAAGAAGAGGAAGATCCTCCGATCAAGGAACAGGGTGCTCTTGTCGAGGAAGAGCAGTTGGACGGGAATCGGGAAGAGGATTTTTCCAACAAGCCGATCAACCGGGACCTCACGCCTGACGAGAGAGTCAGCCTATACGAGCAAATGGTTCGGATCAGGAGGTTCGAGGAACGCTCCTTGCGGGCCTATCAGCAGGGGCACATCGGCGGGTTCTTGCACCTTTACATAGGCCAAGAGGCTGTTGCCGTTGGCTCCGTTTCCGCCATGGCCGAAGATGACCACGTCATTACCGCCTACCGGGACCATGGACACGCTCTTGCCGTAGGCATGAACATGGATGAGTGCATGGCCGAACTTTACGGCAAGAAAACCGGTTGCTCGAAAGGCAAGGGTGGTTCCATGCACTTTTTCGCTCCCGACAAGAACTTTTGGGGAGGGCACGGTATCGTCGGCGGGCAAACCCCACTGGGTTTGGGCATAGCCTATGCCCTCAAGTTCAATAAGAAAACCGGCGCATGCCTTTGCTTCATGGGTGACGGAGCAACCAATCAAGGCCCTTTTTACGAATCCCTTAATTTGGCCTCCCTTTGGAACCTTCCAGTCGTTTACGTCATCGAAAACAATGGCTACTCCATGGGGACTTCGGAAGCCAGACACTCGGCCGGTGAGCCCCTTGCCCGTCGGGCGACCTCATTCGACATCGATTGGTCCGTTTCTCACGGACACGACGTTTACGAGGTCCGCCACACCATCAACGAAGCATTGGTGTTGGCCCACAAGGAATCGCGTCCATCCGTTCTTGAAATCACAACCTATCGATATCGCGGCCATTCCGTGGCGGATCCGGACCAGACCTACCGAAGCAAAGAAGAGATCGAGGAATACAAAAAAAACAAAGACCCTATCAATTTGTTCAAGGACAAGCTCATCTCGGAAGGACACCTCAATGAGGAGGGAGCGATTGAAATTGACAAACGGGCCAAAGAAGAAGCCGATGCATCGGCAGACTTTGCTCAAGCAAGCCCGCTTCCCGACCCCGAAGAGCTTATGGAGGACGTGTATTGGGAAACGGACAACCCGGCGGAAAAGACTTCCGGGGGAACTATGTTTTTCGAAACCCTGTAATTGTAATTTTTACGTTTTCAAAGATGGCCACCATAACTTATCGAGAAGCACTCAACCAAGCTCTTTCGGAAGAGATTGAGCGTGACGATCAGGTCGTCCTCATGGGCGAGGAGGTTGCCCAATTCAAGGGTTCGTACAAGGTTTCGGAAGGCTTGTTGGAAAAATTCGGATCCGACCGAATTATTGACACGCCGATAAGCGAAGCCGCTTTTTCGGGGCTTGCAGTGGGGGCGGCCATGATGGGTATGCGCCCCGTCGTGGAATTCATGTTTTGGAGTTTTTGTTACGTTGCTTTCGATCAAATTTTTAACAACGCGGCAAACGTTCGTTACATGTCGGGCGGACTGATCAACGTTCCAATTGTTTTTCGTGGTCCTGCAAACGGCGGAACCAACGTCGGCGCCACCCACTCCCACACGCCGGAAAACTTTGCGGCCAATACTCCTGGTGTCAAAGTCATTTGTCCCGCCACGCCGGCAGATGCAAAAGGCATGCTCAAATCGGCCATTCGCGACAATGATCCGGTTTGCGTTATGGAAAATACCATCCTTTACAACCTCAAGGGAGAAGTTCCTGAAGATGAATATCTCGTTCCCCTCGGAAAAGCCAACATTGTTCGAGAAGGAACGGATCTTTCGATCATTGCGCATGGGAAATCCGTTCACACCTCTCTTCAGGTAGCCCAAACCCTTGAGGAAAAACACAGGGTTTCCGCCGAGGTCGTCGACTTGCGCTCCATTAGACCTCTCGACACGGAAACCATTTTGGCCTCTGTCCGCAAAACAAACCGAGTGTTGTTGGTCGAAGAAAACAAACCGTTTTGCGGCGTGGACGCTCAAATTGCCTTTCTTATTCAAGATCAGGCTTTCGATTACCTTGACGCTCCCATCAAGAGGGTTTCCGCCATCGACGCTCCGCAAGCTTACAGCAAGGCACTCGAAAACGTGCAGATACCGAATCATGATCGAGTTCTGGGCAAGGCTATGGAACTCATTTAAATTTTCTTTCTTTTTGTCATGGCTACTATCATCGAGATGCCCAAATTAAGTGACACGATGTCCGTCGGGACCGTCGTAAAATGGCATAAGCAAAGGGGGGACAAGGTTTCCGAAGGAGACGTTTTGGCGGAAATCGAAACGGACAAGGCCACGATGGAGCTGGAAAACTTCGAGAACGGAGTGCTTCTCAAGGTTTTTGTCGAGGAAGGCGTAGAAGTAGCCATTGGCAGCGCTTTGGCAGCCGTTGGGGAAGAGGGGGAAGTCATCGAAGATATCGAAGCGCCCGATCCAGCGGTGGAGGTTCAAGCGCAACCGTCCGGCGCTCAAGAAAAGTCGACCGGTGAAGGCGAAGGCAGCGAGTCGACGCCGCAAAAGGAATCTCCTCTCCCTGCGCCTCGGCCCGAAGAGCATGAGCCGACGAACGTTGACGGAGAAGAGGAAAGGAAGAGTGGAGGAGAAGCGAAGGAGCAAAGCGAGGTATCGTCAGAGAGAATTTTGGCTTCGCCGCTCGCCAAGAAGATCGCTCGTGAACAGGATATTGATTTAAGCCAAGTCAAGGGTTCGGGGCCCAGTGGAAGGGTTACGAAAAAAGACGTTCTTTCGCACCAGGAAGTTCGAACTCTTCCTGAAAAAGCCTTGCAGTCCGACCAAGCGGTCAAGCCGGCCGCAGTTCAATCAAGCGGTCAACTGCTTGATCAGGTTGTTCCCGTCTCGAAAATGCGCTCTATCATCGCCCGGCGGCTCCATGAATCCAAAAGTACCATCCCGCACTTTTACCTTCAGAAGGAAATCGATTCACAGCCACTCCGTCTGGCTCGTGAGGCCATCAACGAGAGATTGGCCCAGCGCTGTTCACCTGAGGAGAAACCACTCAAACTGACGCTTAACGACTTAATCCTGAAAGCTTGCGCTGAAACCATCAAATGGGTTCCGGAGATCAATACCTCATGGGAAAACGATCACATTCGCTATCATGGAAACGTCCACTTGGCATTCGGTGTCGCCGTTGAGGACGGTTTGGTAACCCCGGTCGTCAGGAATGCCGAATCTCTCGATTTGACAAGCCTTTCGTTGGAAGCGAAGTCCCTGATCGGAAAAGCCAGGAGCAAAAAGTTGACACCCGACGAAATGACCGGCTCGACGTTTACGGTGACCAATTTGGGAATGTTTGGCATCGATTTCTTCAGTGGCATCATCAACCCGCCCAACGCAGCTATTTTGTCCGTCGGAGCAAGCCTGAACAAACCTGTTCTCGATTCCAACGGCAACTTGCAAGCCGGGGAAAGAATGACCTTGGGGTTGAGTTGCGACCACCGACTGGTCGATGGAGCGGCAGGCGCCGTCTTTTTGAAGCGTCTCGGCGAGATTCTGGAAAGACCCGCTTCCCTGTTGGTCTAATGAGAACCCTCGCCGATTGACTATTCGGTTTCCCCTACCCTGCTTTTTGCATCCTCCACCAACCAGGAAGCCATGTTCTCGATTTTTTCCCGAACCTCCTTTTTCGAATCATTCAAATTGGATGGATTTCTGTCCCCGCACCCGAAAAGATAATATTTGATCTTGGGTTCCGTGCCACTTGGCCGAATGGCTATTGAAAATCCATTTTCCAAGTTCATTTGCAAAAAGTTTTCAGTTGGCAAGGGGTCTTCGTCTTCGTCAATGTAACCCGACTCCAAAAAATCCTTGGTCTTGGTGACCGCAATATCATCCACCTTGGACAGGGGGGTTTTGCGGTAGGATTGAGCCAGTTTGGTTATCGTGGCGCTACCTTCCGCACCTTCAAAATATAGGTTTTCGGTTTTTTCAAAATGATAACCGTATTTGACATAGAGAGAATTAAGAAAATCGAAGGGCGTGGACTGGGTCGATTTCAGAAAGGCAAATAATTCGGCAATAGCCAATGCCGACGCATTTCCGTCCTTGTCTCGAACAACGTCAAGCGGCAGATAGCCGTAGCTTTCTTCGGCAGCCAAGACAACGTAAGTGGAATAACGGGTGAGGATGTCAATCCGGGCAAATAGATCGGTTCCGTCAAAATCCAGCGACAACCCCTCCTTTTCCTTGAGCTCGATCAGTGCCTCGTTCTCGTATTTGCCCATTTTTTTGGCCATCCATTTAAAACCGGTTGGCGTATTGACGGAACGAATGCCATGGCTTTCGGCTATCCGGTCAAGCATGGGCGTCGTTACAAAAGTCTTGAGGATTGCCACGCATCCGTTCGAATCTTCGGCCCAAAGCTGTTTTCTCTTCGTTGCCATCAATCGGTACTCGGCGAGCATGCATGCGACTTGGTTTCCCGTGAGACATACGAAATCTCCTCCTTTCAATCTGGCGGCGACTCCGATACGGTCACAATCGGGGTCGCTGCCCATCACAAGGTCCGTCTTGGTCTTGCGGGCAACGGAAATTCCCCTCTTCAATGCTTCCGAGTTTTCGGGGTTGGGGGATTGAACCGTGCTAAAATTCGGATCATGTTTGTTTTGTTCGTCATCTACGACAACCTCGACTCCGTGGTCCCAAAGGGCCGGTACGGCAGATATCGCACCCGTGCCATGAATGGGGGTAAAAACCAATTTGGGGGCATTCTCCTGAAGCATCTCCGGATCAAGAACCGCGTCCTCCAACGCCGCACGGTAAGAAAGATCGTCTCCTGCCTGCAATACAGTCCAAGGGTCTTCATCCGTTGGGTTTTGGCCCAAGAGAGGAAGGAGCTCGGAAATTGGAATGGACTCGTATTTTTCGACCACCTTCTCGGCATGAGGCGGAATGAGTTGGGCTCCATCTGAGAAATACGCTTTGAAACCGTTGTCATGCGAAGGATTGTGGCTCGCTGTAATTACAATGCCGGCATGGGCATACTGATGACGAACGGCAAAGCTGAGCTGGGGGGTCGACCGGGGACCATCGAAAATCATCGAATACCCGCCCTGACCTGACCAAGCGCGGGCCGCCAATTGACAAAACTTTTTGGAAAAATGGCGGACGTCGTGGGCAATCACCAACCGAGGTTGTTCAAATATTCCCTGTTCGGCCATCCACTGCCTGACATAAAGAAAAAGGGCTCTGGTTGCCCGCAATACGGTTATTTCATTCAACGTATTGCTTCCGACCGCTGCATATTGCGGGGTTTCCCCCTTGCCGCTCTTTCCTCTTTCGGCCTTGGTCGTCATCGTGCCAATGGTCCTTCCCCTCATGCCTCCGGTTCCAAATGCGAGATTGGCATAAAACCGGTTGTTTAGCTCTTCCCACTTTTTTCCCGCTATCAGTTCCTCCAGAGACAAGGAAACCCAATCGGGTAAATTTTCGTTTTCAAGTAGTTCGCATAGGTTTTTGTGTGAACTTTCATAGAGTTCTCCGGATTCTTTTGCTATGCCGAGTTCTTCGTTTTGGGTTTGTGACATGATGAAAATGGGTCAATCTATGATGCTCGAGTTTTCAGTTTGGGATTAAAAGTTTGATCTTTGGTCGAGGTTATCGGCCTTGGGTTATTCAGCGTCGGGTTCTTGAGGCATGCGGTAAAGAAGTTCGTCTTTTTTACCATACCCCAATTCTTTTCGCGCAATTGCATCTTGAACTGCTGGATCTCTTCGCAAGCGTTCCAAAAATTCCCGCAGGTTTTTGGCCTCTTGGCGAAGATCTTCCAATTCCTTCTCCAACACCGCTTCGCGCGTCTGCCAATGAGAGTACTCCGCGAAGGCTTTTTGCAACTGGAGCAACAAATAACCTCCTGCTCCCAGAGCAAGAATTGATAAGGTCAGCAGGATGAGTTTCCTTGAGTTCACCTTGATTTTTTGCAGCACATGAATGAAGGTTGGTGTCGGGTTCGTTCCTCTCGGTTAGACTAAGGGGTATATATATCGTGTAAGCGAATCATGCCAAGAAGCTTGTTTGTTTTCGGACAAGCGACAGGCAAAACGGATATGGGGGACTCACGGTCCTCCATCAGTTTGAGCGCATCCCCCAGGGAAAGATCTGGTTTGATTGACTGTGGTGAGACTGTCATTACCCCTTCGGCGGAAAAGTCCAAAAGGTTTTCTTTGTCGTTGAGTGCACGACGCAAATCTCCGTCCGTCACTATGCCAACAAGTCGATCGCCTTCAACTATGCAGGCGGCGCCAAGTGGAAACTTGGTCATCTCAATAACCAATTCCTTGATTTTTGTTTGCTTGCCTACGCAGGCTATTTTGGACGGCGGATGCATTACGTCGGATACTCGGAGGATTAAATTTCTCCCCAATTGTCCGGCGGGATGAGTTTGGGCATAATCCATTTCCGAAAAATTTCTCCTTTTCATCAATGCGGACGCCAAGGCATCGCCCAGAGAGGCGGATACCGCAAAACTGGCCGTCGGAACGATTCCGAGCGGATCGGCCTCTTCGGGCACGGAGGAGTCGAGGTAGGCATCCACCTTCGTTGTCAACTGACCTTTGTCGTTCCCGAAAATTCCTACGATTTTGGCTTCTCTGCTCCTGAGCAGAGGTACAAGAGCCAACAGTTCGGGGGTTGATCCACTGTTGGACAAAAATAACACGGGATCACCTTCCTGGTGTATGCCCAAGTCTCCATGCACTGCCTCTGAAGGGTGTAAAAACGCAGCCGGTGAACCGGTACTGCAAAAAGTCGCCGCCAGCTTTTTTCCTAAATGACCGGATTTTCCAATGCCACTTACGACGATTTTTCCCCGGGCCGTATCCAGGCAGTCCACCGCAAGAGAAAAGTTTTTCCCCAGGCAATCGGAGGCTCTGATTATCGAGTTCGCCTCCTTGATCAAGACCCTTTGCGCTTCGGCTAATTCCTGCTGGTTGTCCATTTGTCGTTATCCGGGTTTTTTTGTCCCGAAAAAAAAGTGTAAGTTACTCGCATATTTGATTCCACAGCCTTTTACTTTTTGCATTAAACAGTTTTTTCATACAAAGTCACGATTATGTCCATCCACCTTTTGTGATCTTTGCTCAACTCTTTTTTGCTTACCGCCGATTTCATGTTTCAAGTTACTTTTTCCGATCAAAGCCTTTCCGTTTTGAATTCATTGTCTCAGGCCGAACAGCTTAACCTCATGGAGAAGCTCAGCTCAATGACCAACGATATACTTGTTGGCAGTGATTCCGCGATAGGCACGTTCCAAAGAAACGGAAAGACTTTTTACAGGCTCAGGCTTGAAGAGCTGCGGGTTTATTTTGAGAAAATCAACATTGCTTTGCATTGCCACTTTATCCTGCCGAAAAACTCTTTGAATGATTTTTTGGTTCGTTGCAAAATGCCCTCGTCCGACGAAGCCGTTTTGGAGAACCACCAAAGCTTTTGGGACTATTTGGAATCTTTGACCAAGAAATAAGACCTTTATAGTTTGTGAAAAAAATTGTCGATTAGGAGGAGTTGTTGAGGGTTTTGATTTTGTCAAAAACTTCTTCTTTGTTTATGAACATTTTTATCATTTCTTTTTCGTTGGTAATCAAGGGCTTGCTCTTTTACTTGACTTGTTCCCAGTTATAATAGGAATACAAATTTATATAAGATAATTCCTTCTTAATAATTCGGCATTGTCTATACCCATATTTTCATTCACAACAAAAGCAGATGAAGTTCAAGATTAACAGAGATTTTTTCAGCGCCGGATTACAATTGGTTACCAGCGTCGTGGGCACGAGAAAAACAATGCCGATACTCCAAAACGTATTGATAGAGGCTCGTTCGGGAGCCGTGCGACTGACAACGACCAATTTGGATTTGGGAGCGCGCTGTTCGGTTAAGGCCGATGTTTCCGAGGAAGGAACTGTAACCCTCCCCGTAAAGGAACTTGGAAGAATCGTGCGTGAATTGGCCGACATGGAGGTCAGTGTCGAATCAAGCGACAGCCCCAAAGCAACGATCAGCACTCGAGGTTCGGTTTTTAACGTAGTGGGGATGGAAAGCAAGGAATTCCCCCCCCTGCCCGAACTCAAGGAGCAGAAAGAATTTGATTTGGAGCGACAGGAAATCGTATCCATGTTAAAGAGCGTTTCCTATGCTCAATCCGTCAACGAAGAGAGATACATGCTCAAGGGAGTTTTCTTTCAGTTCGGCAAAGACAACTTGTCTCTCGTTGCCACGGATGGCCGAAGGTTGGCCGTAACAAGAAGGGAAATGAATATATCGGAGGGCGATGAGGGTGAGTTTATTTTGCCATCTCTTACCGTTTCCGAGTTGGAGAAACTGCCTGACGTCGGCGAATCCGTAAGCATATCCTTTACGGACCGGCAGGTAGCTTTCGAACTTAAAATCGAAAGCAATGAGGACGACGCTTCGGGATTCATTGATTCCGTTTACTTAGTTTCAAAGGTCGTTGAGGGAAAATACCCGAACTACAAACAAGTTATACCGAAAGACGATTTCAATGCAGCCGAAATTGAAAGAGAGTTGATGCAGGAATGCGTGCACAGAGCAGCCCTGGTTTCCGACGAAAAAGTAACCCTGAGGATAAAGAAGAACGAAATGGAAATCACGGGCCAAAGCACCTTGGGAGATGCCTGCGAATCAATGGGCATAGGATACGAAGGAGAAGAGGCGACGGTATCTTTCAATCCGAAGTTTTTATTGGACCCTCTTAGATCACTTCAAAGGGACAAAGTAACATTGGAGTTTCGAGATGACATGAGCCCGGGAGTCTTCAAGGTTCAAAAAGAGGAAAGCGCCAAACAATCCTTCCTTTGCGTGGTCATGCCGATTAGAACGGATTGAAACAACTAGGAAAGATTAATTGTTTTGAGGAATTCCTTCTCATGCTTCGCAACGGATCCAGTATCATAAAAAAAACTTTTTCCCTCAAAGTTTCGTAGGTGAAGCCTGCCTGCCTCAACCCCCTCCAGGTAGTTCGGATTCAAGGGAATCTTACCTCCTCCTTCGGGTGCATCTATCACGAATTGCGGAATGGCATAGCCTGTCGTGTGACCCCTTAGGGATTCGATAATTCTCACGCCCGTCATCGGATCGGTTCTCAGGTGAGAGCTTCCCTCAATAAGATCACACTGGTAAAGATAATAAGGTCGAACTTTCATCATCAAAAGCCTGTGAATGAGGCTTTTCATAGTTTCCGGATCGTCATTCACGCCCTTGAGCAATACGGACTGGTTTCCCAGAGGAATCCCGGCATGCGCCATCCTATGACAGGCTTCGTAAAGTTCTTTGGTGCATTCCTTCGGATGATTTACGTGAATACTGATCCAAGTGTTGTGATGAGACCGAAGGGAATCTATCAAGCCTTGGGTAATCCGTTGAGGAAGAAAAACAGGAACCCTTGAGCCGATTCGAACGAATTCAACATGTGGGATTTCGGACAAAGAGGTGAGTAGAAAAGCTAATTTTTCGTCAGATAGGAGAAGCGGGTCACCGCCACTGAGGAGAACGTCCCGAATGGCGGTGTTGGACTTGATGTATTCAAGGCCTGCTTGAAGGGAAGGGGAAAAACCATAATCCTGTGCATTGGAAACCATTCGACTACGAGTACAATAGCGGCAGTACGATGCGCAGCGATCGGTAACCAAAAAAAGGACACGATCCGGATACCTGTGAACAAGCCCTGGAACAACCATATCCAACTCTTCTCCTACCGGATCCTTCCTTTCGATTTCTGAAATATCTGATTCCTCAATGCTTGGTATTACTTGCCGGCGAATAGGACAAAGGGGATCAGTTGGATCTAAAAGGTTTAAAAAATAGGGAGTGATACCGACGGATAATCTGTTTAGAGCGGCAGAAAAACCGGCGACTTCATTTGGTGACAAAGAAAGAAGGCCTTCCAAGTCACTTTGTTTGGTGATGCGGTTTCGCATCTGCCATTTCCAGTCATTCCATTCTGTGTCGGGAACGTCTGACCAAAGACCTTTCCCTTCATACCAAGAATTTCGATCATCTGTGGGTTGCATAAAGACTCATCCTAATGGTATATTTCAAGGCAGACAATCTTTAGTTTGCCCATGATGGGATTAAAGAGCACCCACGAAAATGAAGAACGGAAAAATTTATACTCGGAAAATGGCGAGCTTTTGGTTGTTGGCGTTGCTTGGAATCACTTGCCATTCGAAAGCCGAAATGTACAAGATTCCCACTTTTAGCTTAATGGGAACAAGTGGACAAGTTTACACACAAGCTGATTTCGATGACAAACGAATTTTGGCTCTCGTTTTCATGTCTAACCACTGCAAGGTTTCCCAGCTTTTTCAAAATCATATCAATGATTTATCTAAACAATTTGTAAAAGAAGCGACTATTTTAGCCATATCACCGAATTATGAGCAGGCAATTCTGCCAGATGAGTTAGCTTACAGTGACCTTGGAGACTCATTTGAAGAAATGAAAAAAAGAGCGATCAGGATGAAGTATAACTTTCCTTACCTATATGATGGAGAAAAACAGAGCCTGACTCGAGCCATTGGCGTAAAGATTACTCCAACGGTGTATCTATATGATGAGAAAAGAGAACTGTTTTACGTTGGGCGCATTGGCAATATTGATTCACCTGACAAAAGGGAGACATCTGAACTCTATTTGGCCATCATGCGAGCCTTGGAAGAAAAAGAAGTCGCGTTCAAGAGAACAAAGGTTTTTGGAACCTCAATAAAAACCAAAGAGCACCTGATGCTAGCCGAACAGGTGAGGAAAAGGTATGCGGACGAATCAATCAAGTTAACGCATGCCGACGATCGTAAACTTGACTTTTACTTAAATCACAAAACTCAAAAGCCAAAACTATTCTACGTATGGCAGACAACGGATAAAAATGTTCGAGATAATTTGATGAAATTATCCTTTTTGTACAAAATATTCAGAAAAAGAGGATTAAGGCTTATCACGGTATGCATCGCTGAGAAGAAGGAAGAAAAAGAGATTTTGGATCAACTTGAAAAGGCTCAACTTTCATCAACTAATTTTTTAAGTTATGGTCATCATGTTGGTCCTCTTGCCAAGATCATTCCCTCGGAACTTGAAAAAGTGACGCCTTATTACAGATTGGTGGGTACCGAAGGCAATATGCTTCTTGGTAAACAGGGTGAAATATCGGAAGATAAGCTAAGATTTGAAATTTTGAGAGCGTTAAACGAAAACCCATGAATAGAGTAATTACCTCACGAAGGGGCTCAATTGATTTATGTGTCGATAGTCTGTGATTGAGTAATTAATTAGCAAGCCCAATTAAAATACAGGCTCACGAGTAGAAAAAACGTTGGCAGGCAAGACACGACAGTTAACCTTTGACGGGTTCCGGAAAGATAAGGCATCACAATGATTAGGGTAATGGGGTACAGAAGATGAATGAGGTTGGGAATATCTAAGTCTTTTGGAAAACGGAAGTGAAGATAGTTAAACTGATTAAAAAGATTTAATAAAAAAACGATGATGGAATAAATCGATTCGACTAAAAAAGAAAGAGTATGCGATTCTAAGAAAAGAGCGGAAATTACAAAGAGTAAACAAATTAAAAATATACCAAACACTAGGTTCACTAAAATAAGATTAATTCCTATTGAGGCAGGGTTTATAAAATGGAAATGATCAATCATTAACAGAGAGCTTCCAAAAAATGAGGAATAGGATATTATTATGGAGTTGTTTACGAAATTATATAGTTTAAATCCTTTGTTCGAAAAGTTTTCTTTGTCAAAGCAGAACAATATGCTTAGAACGACCGTAAACGATAATTGAAAACCTAATGAAAACAGGGAATATGGTGTGATCAGCAAAAGCACTATGAAAGCCCAATACAAGGCAGACAGTGGATTGCCTTTTTTATTTAAAAGTATTGAAATTTGCCATATCGAAATCATTATGAATGCTCTGCATGCCGATGAAGCATAACCTACGAGTCCTACGTACC
>JAYOII010000053.1:0-12559 GCA_038118685.1 Opitutia bacterium | reverse complement strand
GGTTACTATTATTCAGGTTATTATGGTTACGGTTATTTCAGGTACAAGTACTACAACAAGTACTACGGCAAATCCGACGCAGAGGAAACACACCAAACTCCCGTATCGAGTTAACCTGCAACTTAAGATTTCCTCAGGGGGGCCCGTTTGCATGTATCGTATCTCGAAATTTTTCTTTTAGTCCTTTCTCTACTTTGTCTACATTCTCGAATCCATGAAGTACGAATACAAATCCATTTCACTTAGTCCGGATGGAATTCGCGTAAAAGGCGATGACGTCTCTGAAAAACTCGCGTCCATGATTGACAAGGAATGCGCCCTTCATTCCGACGACGGGTGGAGATTGATTTCCATGATCCCTTCTTTGAAGAGCGAAGGTGCTGTCGTGCGTTTGTTACTTACTTTCGAGAGGGAATCATCCTGATGGTCGTTTAGTATTCGACTCCAATTACCTCGCTGGAATTGATGCTTACGATCATAAGAACGCTGTTTTTTTCGCAAATTTCATACTCCGTCGAGGTCGTTCCCCATTTTCCTTCCACAATATCTTCCCAATAGTATTGGCGTCTTTCCCAAATTTCCCCCTGTTGGGCGGTTTGAGCCAAAACCTTGTATTTGTAACCCAGTAAGAGATCCAGTTCGCGGATTGGCAAATTTCGCACGACGTTGAGAAGAAGATCGCCCTTGGTTTGACTTAAATTTCGTTGCGCTTCCTGAACCCGGTTCTGTTTGTATATTTCCCTTTTGGCTTTTAGGTTTTGGACCTCAAGTTGAAACTGATTGTCCGGATCCCACTTCTGCGAACACCCGCAGGAGAAAAGTAAAATAAGCCCAAAGAGGCAGTTCAATCGTTTTGAAAATGTCGTTTGCATATCTAAAATTGAATGAATGGCATTGAAGTTGCTCTTATTTTAAACGTTGATTGATCAAAACACATCCTATCCTCTTTTGCTAGAGCAACGAGTTTCCAAACTCTCGGCAAACATAAATTTGCCTTCACCTCATTCCGGTCTTTTTTCGTTCAGGTTGGTGAGACTTCCAAAGGAGGGAGTTGAAACGGTTGTGGATCTCTACTCGAAGGGTAGTCGGATTTTTCTCAAGGTCTCGAGAATCCTTCACCCTTTGAGGGAACTCATCGGATCAACTCAGGAGGATTGCGAGGCTTTTCAGAAAAGCAGAATTCCCGTTGAACTTTCTTATGCATTTTGCCAAACGGATGAACCTCTCGTTCAGGAGATTCTGCGCTTAACGCCGTTTGATTTGGCATCGAATTTAAGCGGAGGTCGTGCGGACTCCCATTATTTCGTCTTCTTTACCGACTCGCATGAGTGCGTGGCCAAAGGCATCAGCAATCCACACGGCCTTGAAAGCTGCGAGCTTTGGACAAGGTTGATTACCTATTCCTATGGAGTCGAGCAATTGCCACCGCGTAGATTTTATCGTCGCGATTTGCTTGTCAGTCCATAGGATTATTGCAATGGAAAAACAGTCCGGCACTCTTTCGTTGCCAAAGCTTTTGCCGAATATTTTTACCACCATCGGTCTATGCTCAGGCCTTACCGGAATTAGGTTTGCCTTGGAAGACGATTGGGAAAATGCGGTTTTTTTAATCTTGATAGCGGCCTGCTTCGATATGATCGACGGGCTTTCCGCTCGCCTGCTCAAGGCATTTTCTCGATTTGGGGCCGAACTTGACAGCTTGGCCGATACCATTAGTTTTGGAGTTGCTCCCGCCATCATCACCTATCTTTGGATACGGGATCCGATCCTTGTATCCAACCAAGCTCACCTTCTCGAATGGTATTGGATACCGTTTCTTTTCTTCTCCGCCTGCAACGCATTCAGACTGGCGCGATTCAACGTAATGCATCTCGGCGAACCGGAAAACAAACCTACGAAAAGTTACTTTCTTGGCGTGCCCGCGCCTGCGGCGGCAGGCCTGGTGCTGATGCCGCTTGGTTTTGATTTTATTTTGGCTCGATTTGGACAAAATTCCTTCCTTTCCAATTACCCGATTTGGGTTATTGGATGGGTTTCGGTCGTCTCCTTGTTGATGATTTCAAGGCTTCCGACTTTTTCATTCCGCAACGTCAGGTTCAAGGTCGCGAGAGACCGGGCCTTGTTGGTTTTGCTTGTAGTCTGTCTCGGCGTAGCGGTATTCATGAAGGAAAAGTGGATCTTTTTGTTTTCCCTCGGAGTCTTGTATTTTCTGAGTATTCCTTTTTCTTGTTGGGCCCACCGCAAGGATGCGGGCTGAGCCTTTATTTCCTCAGGGACTTTTGAACCTTCTTCAGAAGAGAGGACGCCGTCAGGTTTTCTAAATCCAAATCCAGCACGATCTTAAGGTGCATTTCAGCCTTTTGCCATTGGTTTTCACTCTTTGCGAGTTTTGCCAATTCCATGTGCGAAGGCCAATGACTCCAGTCTCCTTCGACCGATTTTTCGAACCGCGCTTTTGCATTTTCTTTTTCTCCGGACAGGGCATGGCGCAATCCTTTTTCGTAATTTGCTACCGGGCAATGAGGAGAATGGACGAGAGCTTCATCCAGGTATCGTGAAGCGAGTTCGTCCTTTCTTGAGCCGTTCTTGCATTTGTAAATTCCCAAATTTGCTTGACCGAGGCATTTTCTGACAAACTGCAAGCCTTCCAGTGCCTTTCGGGATGCATGGAAATCAAGCTTGTCCAAGTGGTCATCCTTTGATTCGGCCAAATTAATTTCCTTTTGCTTTAAGGAGGCAATGGAATTCTCAAAGTGTTTTAGGGCAGCTTGGTCTTGATCTTTTTGCAACATTACGAGGGCGAGACGGAATTGGGCCAATGCTTTCCAATCTTCACTTTCCATTGCCGATTCGTAGTACGCCGCGGCTTTGACCGAGTCCCCCTTTTTTTCCCAGATCCTCCCGAGTTCATAAGAGGCCTCTCCTTTTGCGTTTTTGTCTTCGAGAGCCTCTTCCAGTAGTCGAGTGGCGACAATTTCCTCGTCGCTTATGAGTTCAATTTCCGCAAGCAAAATTTTGGCCTCGCTGCAACGGGGGGTCACGGAAAGAATTTTCCTTAGTAGTTTCTTGGCGCTTTCCGGTTCTCTTTGGATGTTAATGGTCCCGTCCGCCAAGGACTTTTCCCCCGCATAAAGATGTTGGGCGAGGGCAAACATCGGTCGCGTGTCATCGGGTAGCAAATCCACTGAAATTTCGAAAAGAAGCTTTACGCGATCGAAATCATCGGGGTGGTGCAAAAGTTTTCCGAGTTCATAATGCGCTTCCCCGTCAAGTGGATCCAAGTCGATGAGCCTCTCGAGAAAGACTTGGTGCTCAAGGGGTCTTTGACGCGCCTTTGCGATCTCGCAGCCAAGCCTGTAGTACTTGGATTGACCAGGCTCGAGTTTGATTGCCTGATCGATGGATTGCGCCGCTTTTTCATGATCATCTTGATGCGCGAGTAGCCTTGCCATGAGGAAGAAAACTTCTCCTTGGTCTTGCCTGGATGCCAAAGCTTCCTCCAATAACCCTTTTACCTTGGAGAATTCTCCTTGGTTAAAATAGGCGTTCGACAGCGCGATTAGGGAGGGGATGTGGTTGGGTTCGCAGGCCAATGCCTTTTCCAAGTGCCGCAAGGCTTCTGCAGTCAGGCCGTCCAAAAATCTATCCCGTCTCCTTATTGCTCCGAGTGGACTTTCTTCCCGCGGCAGGTTTTTTGGCGGAGGATCTGTTTGCTCTCGAGGAAGAAATCCGAGTGCTTTCAGGCGTTTTGGCCTGAAAGCTTTTTCGGGATTTTTCATCCATCAGCAATACGGCAAGGTGGTAGTGCGCTTCTGCAAACTTAGGGTTGATTTTGATGGCCTTGCTAAGGTTTTCGAACGATTCGGCGTACTTTTCATGATCTTTGAGAAGCAGGCCCAATCGGTAATAAGCCTTGTAGAATTTCGGGTTGATTTTGATGGCCTTGCGCAAGTGCCTTTCGGCCCGTTCGGGGTCTGGTTTCCTGATCAAGGTTCCGTCTGCCTCAAGTTTCTTGCCGGAAACTAGAATTTTGGAAAACCAATAGTGGCATTCCGCGAAATCAGGATCGATTTCCAGAGCCGTCTCGAAATTTCTGATCGCTTGGTCATACTCGGATGGATTCGTCAGGATTCTTGCCAAATTAAAATATGCCTGAACGAAATTCTGGTCGATATCGGTAGCTTTTTGAAAGTGTATCTTGGCCTCGTTGAGATCACCGTTTTTCTCACTGTGGTGGGCAAGTTCGTAATAGGCGAGGGCATAGTCGGGGTTGAGGTCAAGCGCTCTGAAAAAGTGCTTTTTGGCCAAGCTCGGGTCGTCGTCGCTTCTCAGGATCATCGCTAAGTAAAAATTGGCCTCAGCATGATTCGCTTCGATGGCAACGGACTGCCTGAGGTGTTCGGCGGCCTTTTCCATTTCATTTTCCTCGAAGAAAAGGACGCCCAACCTGAAGTGGGCCAAGGCATTGTCGGCATAGTTCTCGATGGAAAGCAGGAAATGCTCTTTGGCTTTTTCCTTTTTTTCGCATTCGACGTATACGTGGGCAAGCAGGTAGTGAGCCTTGGAGTAGGAGGCATCTATCTCCAATGCGTTCAGTAGATGCTTCTTCGCTTCCTCGTAATTTTTTTCCGTCGAAAGAATCTTGGCCAAGTTGTAAAGGGCTTTCGTGTGCCCGGGATCGATTTGAAGGACCTGAAGATAGTGTTCCTTCGCCTGTGGAAGGTTGGTCCTGTCAATGAGGGTTCCTTCCTTGTCGGTGGCGACACCGCCGGAAAGCAACTTGCCCATGTAGTAATGGGCCTCGGCGAATTTCTCATCGATGTCGAGGGCGGTTTCGTAGTTCTTGCGGGCTTCTTCGAAATCATCCGCATTCGTGAGCAACCTGGCTTTGCGGAAGTATGCCGGAGCATAGTTTTGATTAATTTCGGTTACCTTGTCGAAATTGTTCTTGGCTTCCTCGGAGTCGTTCAGTTCAACGAGCAGAATTGCGTAGTGAAAATATGCATCTGCATAATTGGGGTTGATTTCCAGGGCGTTTAAAAAATGATTGCGTGCTGTCTCGAAATCCTTTTGGGCGACCAATGCTATTGCAAGTTCGCATTCTGCCTCGGCGTATTCCGAATTGAGAGAAGTCGCTTTCCTGAAATGCTCTAGGGCTTCAGGATCGCTTTCTTCCTTAAGGAGAAGACCGAGCTTGTAATAAGCTTCCGCAAAATCCGGGTTGAGGGCAATGGCTTTCTCCAGGTGCGCTTTGGCATTCATCTAGCGACAAGAGTTGAAGGTTATTTCGATGTCATCACCCAGACACCGTCCCAGTTTCCTTTGGGAGGGTTTTTCTTCATGTGAGCGCAACGGTCGATGTAGAGTTGGGCGGCTTTGTCGTCCGGGTTGATTTTCTTGACCGAGTTGAAGAGCTTGGTCGCTTGATCCCATTTCCCCTCATTCCAACTACGGTATCCGTCGTTGAACAAGCCAAGGGCTTCGACCAGATTCGGATAGGACTCGTCGTCATGAAAATCGAGAACCTCGTAGACCCCGACTGGTTCGGTTTTTCCTTTTACGATTACATAGTCGACCTGTCGCGTTCTGTAGGTCGCCTTGACCGCATTGTAGGTAAACTCACTAATGAGAATGTGGGCGCCGTATTGTTTGCAGGCGCTCTCGATGCGGGCGGCCAAGTTCACGCCGTCTCCGATTACCGTGTAGTCCATCCTTTTGGGTGAACCGATGTTTCCGGAAACGATGGAATCGGTATTGATCCCCATTCCATGGTCGATGGGCATTTTGCCCTCGGTGGATCTCTTGTCGTTGAATACCTTCAGGTCGGTCATCATTCGGATGGCGGCCCGTACTGCGCGGTCCGGATCGTCGTCATGCGGGACCGGTGTCCCGAAGATACACATCATCGCATCACCGATGAACTTGTCGAGCATTCCCCCTTCGTCGGTAATGCAGTCGACCATGATGGTGAAGTAGTCGTTGAGCAACTTGACGGTTCCCTGAGCGCCCAACTCCTCGGTGATCGTGGTAAAGCTTCTGACGTCGGAGAACAAAACGGTGCCCACGCTTTGCTTGCCCCCCATGATGTCGGCGTCGTTCCCGTCCGCAGTCATCAATTGGTCAGCCAATTCCGGATCCATGTATCGCGACATGGTGGACTTCATCCGTTTTTCGGAACTGATGTCCTCGATCATCAGCATTGCTCCGATGATGTTGTCCTTGGGAGCCGAATCAACGTCGCTTCGCTTTTCACTATTGCCCAAAAGCGGGGTCAAGGTGATGTTGACCGAGAGGGTTTCCCCTTCGACCTGTAGCTCGGCGTCTAGAAACTCCTCGTTTTCATGGACTGCTTCGAGTTTCTGAAGAAGCCATTCGTTGGAGCCGCCGAAAAGGCTGGATGCCTGCTGTTCGAGAATGGCGGCTTCATGCGGAACTTTGAGAATGCGTAAACCCGCCGGGTTGCAAGTCTTGACCACGCCTTGCTCGTCAAAGGTAAGCACCGCGTCGTGCATACTCGAGAGGATGCTCTGGGAGTAGTTCATTTGGCTCTGAACGTCGTCGAAGAGTTTGGCGTTCTCAATGCCCATGGATATTTGGGAAGTAAAAGCGGCCAGCCTTTTTTCGTCTTCCGCGTTGAAGGAACCGCCCCTTTTGTTGAGAACTTGGCTTACCCCGATGGTTTTGCCCGCTTTGCTGAAAACTGGCATGCAGAGAATGGAGCGGGTGAAGAAACCGGTTTGCTTGTCAAAGGATGGATTAAACCTCAAATCCGCATAGGCATGGGGAATGTTGACAGCTTTGCCGGAGGTAAAGACCGCCCCGGAAATGCCCAGATGATTTGGAATGCGGATGGTTGATTTTTCATCCAGTCCTTCACCAACCTCGGTATAAAGCTCGTTGGTTTTCTCATCGTTGATGAAGAGAGTCGCCCGTTCACAATCGAGCATGGTCGAAATCGTGGTAATGATTTTCTGGAGAAGGGGAGTGAGCTCAAGTTCGGAGGATACTTGAGAGACGACGTCAAGAAACTCCAGTTCCTGCTTCCGGGCGGCTTCGATTTGTTCGACGATGATATTTCCCTGAATGGCGATGGCCGCCTGCTCGGTCATCGCCTCGAGCATATCCAGGTCGTTCTGATCGAATTCACCGTCAATCTTGTTTAGTATTTGGGACACCCCGATCTCTTCCCCGTTCACGGTGCGCAGCGGGGCGCAAAGAATGCTTTTGGTTCGAAAACCGGTCCGCACGTCCACTGCCTTGTTGAACCGCTCGTCTTTGTAAGCATCGTGAATGATGACCCCTTCGTTTTTAGTGAAGGCCCAACCGGCGACACCCTTGGTGTTGAGAATGCGGATTTCCCTCCGGAAATTGCCTTGGGCAATTCTCGAATAGAGTTCCCCCGTCGCTGGATCGTTGAGAAAAATCGTGCCTCGCTCCGCACCTATGGTGGAAGTGGTTATCTTGACGAGAACCTCGAGGGCTTCGTCCAAGCTTTTGGTTTTTGCCAAATCAGTCGTGACCTGCAAAAGCATCTCGGAAAACCTGGCGGTTCTTTTGGAGTTCGAGCCCCCGTCGCTTTTTGAATCGGTTTGTTTTTTATCTTCCATGTGTCTTTTCCAGTTCGGATCGAAGTTCGATGATGGTCTCTTGCAATTCCTTGAATTCCATCGTTTTCAATTGTTTTGCCTTTTGTATGCGTTCGTTGTGCAAATGCCCCTCTTGATCAATTTCGTCCCTCAATGCGTTGACCATCCTCTTGAAATGGTTGATCTCGTTCTGATGGGTGGCCAGGGCCGATTGCACCGCTTCCTGTTTTGAGAATTCGGCTCCATCCAGATCGCTTCTCAATTGGGCTATGTTTTCCCGAAGCGAGCGTATTTCCCAGGTAGCTGCGTTCGTGGCTCTTTGCACTGCGTCCTGCTGGCGATTACGAGCGGATTCGACTTGTTCACGCATGGTCGATACGGATTCCCGCAACTGTTGGTTTTCCTTGGCCGAGACAGCGAGGGCCTTTTGTACGGCTTCGTCTCTCTCCATCCCCTTTCGGTCCATTTCCTCTCTCATCTGGGAAATGCTTTGCTTGAGCAAGTTGATCTCCGCTTCCTTTTGGGACAGGTTCGATTGAGCGAGAGCGTTCTTCTCGGCTAGGATTTGATCGATCTTTTCACGGGTCGAGGAAAGAGTGTCCTTGAGTGATTTGATTTCGGATGCCGACCGCGCCTCCGCTTTCTGGATGCTTTCGGATTCCTTGTGTTGGGCTCCTTCGAGTTCTTCTCTCAAGGTTTCAATGGTCTCACGCAGTGTTTTTTTCTCGGCCTCGCTTTTCGAAACCGTACGCTGCACGAGGTCTTCTTGCATGTTTTTGGTTTGCTCAAGTTGGGTTCTTAGGTTTTGCAGGGAAAGCTTCAGCTGGTTGTTTTCGGCATGAGCGGCCGAATAGGCATCCCTGACCCTGTTTTCTTCGTGGACGTGGGCTTTGTCGAGTTCGTCGCGGAGGGACTGCGCGACCGACTTGAGCGAACTTATCTCGTTTTCGGACCGAAGCATCGCCCGTTGAACATTGCCTTCGTTACGCGCTCTTTCTTCCTCAAGGCCCTGCCTTGTCGAAGTAAGCGAAGCTTTGAGTTGTTGAATTTCCTTATTTGCGAAAGAGACGGCATTTTGAACTTCCTGCTCCCGGATGGCTGTGCTTTTGTCCAGTTCGCTTCTTAGCTCCCCAATCGTATTTTGGAGTGTTTGGTTCAGAGATGCATGGGATGCTACGGCGCGCTGTACGCGGTCATCCTGTCGTGCCTTTGTGTTTTCGAGGTTTTGCCTCAACTGAAGAAGCGAATCCTTGAGTTGTTTGATTTCGACCTGAAAAGCCGATTGAGCGGACTGTACGGCTTTGTCTTTGTCGAGCATGGCCTGTTCAAGCTCTTCCCGTAGTTGGGAGACTGTGTTTTTGAGGGTCCGAATTTCGGAATTCGAAGTGGAGACAGCCTTTTGTATGTTTTCATCTTCCCGGGCTTTGGCCGCTTCCATGTTTTCCCTGAGCATGCCGATCGAGTGTTTGAGGGAAAGAATTTCCGTTTGCGCCAAGGATCTTTCCTTTTGAACGGCCTCTTCTCTTTCCACGGAAGTTTGATCGAGTTCCTGTCTCAGCTCTGACACCGTGGATTTGAGGGAATCAATTTCTCTTGCCGAAGCCACTTTGGCTCTCTGAACCCTATCTTCTTCCCGTATTTTGGCTCCTTCCAAACTTTCTCGAGTCTTGGCAAGGGATTCTTTCAACTGCCTGATTTCGTTCCTGAATTTGTTTTGGGTCGATTGCACAGCATCGGATTGCCTGACCGAAGCAAGATCGAGCTCGCCCCTCAGGGATTCTATGGTCTCCTTAAGGGATTTGACTTCGGTCGCGTGATTGCTGGAAAGTTTTTGAGAACTGTCTTCCTTTTCCGCTTTGAGCCTTTCCATCTTCTCTCTGGCTAGAAAAAGAGTAGCCTTGAGCGAGGTGATTTCGGCGGAATACTCGTAAACTGCATGTTGGACTGCCTCTGCCTGCTGGTTTCGGGCATTGTCAAGTTCACCCCTCAAAGCCTCGATTGAGTTCCTGAGAGACTGATTTTCCGTATTTGCGGTGGATCGAGCTTTTTGCAGGTTGGTTTCATGTTCAGCTGCCATTCCGTCCAAGCGCATGCGGAGATTTTGCGATGAAGCCTTGAGCTGTTTGATTTCCCGGTTTGCCTTGCTTTTTTCTTTTTGGACAAGATCCCCCTTCTCGAACTCACTACGGTCGATTTCCGTTCTAAGTTCGGAAATGGTATTTTTGAGGTCGAGGTTTTCCCTGTTGGCCTTGGACAGGAGGCTTTGGGATTCTTCCCGGGCATTTTCCTTTGCTTCTTCCAATCCATTCCTGAGGTTGCCGATGAGCTCCTTAAGCTGTTTTTGTTCGTTGAGATGAACTTGTTTCAGCTTTTGCGTTTCGTCCTCGGACTTGACAATACTTCCTTCAAGTTCCTGCCTGAGTTCCTCAACCGTTTCTTTGAGCGAAGCATTTTGCTGATCGAGGATCCTCAGGCTTTTTTGATGAATGGCGTCCTGTTGCTGACCTTTGTTCACCAATTCATTCCTGAGTGCGAGAATCGTTTGTTTCAAAAAACGATTCTCTTGCAATAGGATTTCAGCCTCCTCAGGGGATACTTGAGACATGCCAAATGATTATCTTCAAGAACCAAAATTGTAAACAACAAGATTGAGCGTCGAATAATTGTGCTTGCAAAGATACTTGAGTACAATTTTTTCTTTTTTACCGAATGAAATCTATCTACTCCAAATTAAACTCGCTCCTTATAATTCTGCTAACATCCATCTTTGTGTGTAGTTGCGGGACTGATGAACCTCAATCCTCTTCCGATACAAACCTTACCGGCATCGACGAGAGCTTGAACCAGCTTGACGACGTCTTGCCCGCGCTCGCCGAGGATGATTCCGAAATGTCCGATGGCCTGGAATCATTCCTCAACGAAGGGGAGACCTTTTTCCCATTGCCGGCAGTCGGGGCCGAGGGTTTTGCAGAGTCGAGCGATGTGTCGGAAGTGGGCGAATCCCCCCTTTGGGATTCAAATTCGGGAAGCGAGGGCATCGCGATACTTGACCAACCGCTTGTCTCCAAATCAATTTCGTCCGACCATGAGGCCGAAAAAGCGCTTTCGGACTTGGAGGAAGGTACGATTTCCCACCAAAAGTCGATTGACGAATTACGAAAAATCAACAATCGAAAGGATAGGACGATCGCCTCCTTGACCAAACTGAATCAGGAACTTGTCGCGGAAATCAGTCGCTTGAAGGGCAAGGGCACGGAGGATCCGGTTTCCGACTCGAAAGCGGACGAATCTCCGAGTGTCAAGCTCTTCGGTCTTCGGGCGGAGATCAAGAACCTGCGAGGCAATTTGCTCATCAAGTCAAAGGAAATTGAGGATTTGCGAATGAGAAACGATTCCCTGGAGGAAAGAATCAGCGTATTGGAAATCAATCCATCGAAAAAGCTTTCGGGCTCCGGTTTGTCGCCCAGGCAGGAAGATCTTTCTCAAGTCGTCTCCACCCTGAATTCGGTTGTCCCATCGGACGACTCCGACAAGGAAACCAAGTTGTTTGCCGGTGGATGCAATCTTCAGTTTGATGCGGTGGTCACTGCTTTGAACGGAAAAAACAAGGAAGCTTTCTACACCGAATTCTTCATTATCGACGAAGATGTCGAATCTGTTCTGAGAAAGGGCGGAATCGAGCTTTCGGATTTCTCGGGGATCGATTCGTATGCGGAGTTGTGGGCTCGTTCCAGAAAAAACTCGTTTTTGTTTCCAAACGTGCAAAAGAACATCCGATCCTTGCTTTTGAAATTGGTTGAGAATGGTCAGGGGCAGAGGGTTCGAACCGATATTAATGGTGCGGCCACCTTGGAAAATCTTCCATCCGGGAAATTCTTCGTGGTCGGGACCGCATCCTTGGGCAAGGTAGGGGTGACTTGGGACGTGCCGATTGTTCTGCAAAAGGGTGCCAATAAACTTTCGCTGACCTTGGCGAACGCCAGTTGGAGCCTTTGAGCTGTTCTTGGCCGCTTTTTTTATTGGAATTGCCAAGATTGGTTGATTTCGCTTATAAAGTAATCTTTATTTTAACATAACCTGCAATTAGCCATGTCCCCTGAACAGTCGTCCGATTCGAACAAACTTCAATTGTCCTTCAGGCAGAAGCTGAGTATTATTCTTTCATTCTCGAAAGACAAAGTCGTAGAGCAAATTCAGTGCGTTTGGTTTGTTTTGGCCTACATGATTTTGTTCCAGTTGCTGATCCTCGGGCTTCCCATCGTATATGCAACGATGATCGGCGTGGGGATTAGCATAGTGATCGTAGGATTGGCTTTTTTCATGGAGGGGCTTCGTCTCGGACTTATGCCGTTGGGAGAAGTTCTTGGTTCCACGTTGCCACGCAAAAAGGTTTTCGGGATTCCTTGTCTTCCCATGAGTTTGGCCTTCGGGTTTGTTCTCGGCGTCTTCGCTACTTTTGCCGAACCCGCCATAGCGGTTCTCCAGCAAGCGGGTGCCGCAGTCAGGCCCGATCAGGCGCCTCTCCTCTACACTTTGCTCAATCCATACTCCCAATCTTTGGTTGTATACGTGGGTATTGGCGTTGGTATCGCCGTGATGCTCGGCGTTCTTCGTTTTTACAAAAGTTGGTCTCTAAAGCCTTTTATTTACGCCGGCGTACTGACTCTTTCGGCCATCACTCTATACTTCCAATTCGAACCAAGCGGGACCCTCAGCCCCGTGCTCGGTCTTGCTTGGGATTGTGGGGCCGTCACAACAGGTCCGGTGACCGTTCCCTTGGTTTTGGCTTTGGGAATCGGCGTTTGCAGAATCGTGTCTACCGGCGGTTCGAGTAACACCGGATTCGGTGTCGTAACTTTGGCGTCCTTATTCCCCATTCTTGCGGTGCTGACCTTGAGCTTCAAATTGTTCAGCACGGGTGATTATTACGGAGCCGAAAACTTCAAGCAAGGCAACGAGGATGGAGATGCCGT
>JAYOII010000052.1:6741-12657 GCA_038118685.1 Opitutia bacterium | reverse complement strand
GTCTTCAGCTCCATAGATCACAAGGGACGCTACGCCTATGCCAACCAGCCCTTCATCGCCCAATGGAACCTCGCCCGTTTGGCCGAGAGCCTCCTGCCT
Organism: Opitutia bacterium; assembly: GCA_038118685.1. Classification (GTDB taxonomy): domain Bacteria; phylum Verrucomicrobiota; class Verrucomicrobiia; order Opitutales; family Seribacteraceae; genus Seribacter. The sequence continues at coordinate 12,558 of JAYOII010000052.1, read as the reverse complement.
CTGATGCATGAAGCAAGGGAAGACGCGATCGGCATGGCCGAAGATACTTTGAGTGCATTCGAGAAGGTTTACAAAGGCAAGTGGCTCGCCATGATGGGCTCCAAGCTCGGGCTCGCCGAGGCAAAGAAGGAGGATGAAAGCCTCGTCACCGGCCTGCTCGATTGGATGCATGAGAACGGTGCCGACTACACCAATACCTTCCGTGACCTGAGCCAGAAAGAACTTCCAAACAAAGAACTTTACGCCACCGAAAGTTTCCAAGCCTGGCATGCCCCTTGGCAAGCGCGTCTCAGGGAAGAAGACTTGGAATCCTCCCTCGCCCTTAGAAAATCCGTCAACCCGGCTGTCATACCCCGCAACCACAAGGTCGAGGAAGCCCTGCAAGCTGGTGAGGAGGGAGACCTCGAGCCCTTCCTTAATCTTTTGAAGGCTCTCGAAAACCCATACGAAGACGGGGATCACCTCACGCCCTATCAACTGCCCCCCAAACCCGAAGAAAAGGTCCTCCAGACCTTTTGCGGAACCTGATCCGAGCTTCCCGAGCTTGACCGAGTTCATCCTGCCAATAAGTTTGAGGTAGTCATGTTCATCGGAATTGCCGGAATCATCGGGGCGGGAAAACGCACCCTTTGTCAACAACTCGCCGACCACCTCGGCTATGAGGCCTACAAGGAGCCTGTCGACAACCCCTACCTCTCCGATTTCTATGCGGACATGAAACGATGGAGCGCCATGATGCAACTCCACTTGCTCTTTCGTAGGTTCGAACAACACCAACTCATCGTGTGGAACAAAGAAAAGGGAGCGGTCCAGGATCGGACGATTTACGAGGACACGATTTTTGCCCGCATGCTCCATGAGGCGGGCTTCATCGACCGGCGCGACTACGAAACCTACGTCGGACACTTCAACGTCATGAAGCGCTTCCTCGTCTACCCCGACGTTCTGATCTACTTACGGGTCAGCCCCGAAGTCTCCATGCAACGGATCCAAGAACGCGGACGCGATGCGGAAGGCGGAATCACGCTCGAATACATGGAAAAACTCCACCAGGGATACGAGAGTTTCATCACCGAGATGGCCCATTACACACGCGTCCTCACGCTCGATTGGAACGAGTATCAAGAAACCGAAGAAGTGGCCCGACTGGTGAAGAAAAAAGCGGACGAGAACCGGGAATTCCTGCGCGACTTGAAGCGGATATAAAAATTGTTCTCGATCAGCGGGTCTTCAGCCAATCAATCCATTCCCGTTCCAAACCCGCGAGGCTCTGACCGAAATGAACTTGGGCGAGAGGGGCAAGGGCCGAGGATCCTTGCTTGGCCAAGCCTCGAATTGCGGGGAGCAGGCGTTCTTTGCGGGTGGCCAGGATCCACTCCATAAAGAGCGCGACTTGGGCATAGTTTTTCATCCCAACCGGACTACCGTCCAAGAGTTTGCCAAGCGGGACTAACCGTCGATGCGCCAGAAGGTTTTGGGCAAATACGCCCGTATCCTTCTTGCCCCATCGAAGTTGGTAATAATTGGCCAGGCCTTCCTGCAACCAGCCCCCTTGGCTGGCAAGGCCGAAGGTCCGGGCAATCAAGGCATGGCATGCCTCGTGAAGGTAAACGGGACGTACGGAACCCTGACCAGGATCATAAAAGGAACCGGCGATTCCCAGCATGGCATAACCTCCGCTCTGGGGAACCGGGCCTTGGGAGTTGAATTTTTTGGCCAACTCTCCCCAGAAAGCCCGGTATCGGGACTCCTTGGAAAAGATGAGCAGGGGGATGGGTTGAGCAGGTAGTTTGGCCCCGGGAAAATCGGTCAGGAACATGTTCAACATACGGTCCAGTTCGGCAAAGGTTTCCGCGGGTTTGAGACGAGGTTCGTCGGTTAGGATGGCAAAGCTTCCGGAGCGGTGGAGCTTGCCCTTGCTCCCAAAGGCCAAGCGGGAAAGTTCCTCGAGCGAGATCGTGGAGGGATGAGTATCGACGGGGGCGTCAACGAGCTCGATGCCGTCGAGCTCGATCCGGCCGGCATTGCGAAACCGAAAGGCAAACCGACGGGTTTCCTTCCAAGGAAGGTATGCAGAGCCGCTGTGCCGGAAATAACGGGTAGGCAACTCGACGGTTTGCCAACCGGTGGAATTGATCGACACCTTCGTCCAACGCCAAGCCTTTCGTTCTTGAGCAAAGGATTGGAACTCAAAAACCAGAGGCTGTTGTTTCGAAACCCCGGAGGCATTGATGCGGAACTTGACTCCGGAGGAAGCAGCAAAGCGTGGATCGGGAAAATCCGACTTGGAGGCAAAGTAGCCACCCGCCACCGCCTTGACCTTGAGCATGCGCCCGGCCACGCCCTCGTGACGGACGCCCCCGGATACGACTGCCCTTTCCAAGAACATTCCTTGAGAAGCGGTCCAGCGATCCCCCAACCCACCGGGCTGATCAAAGTCCTCAAGAACCTTGGCCCAAAACTTCGAGGGTGCGAAAAACGAAAAGAGGATAAGACAAGAAAACTTGGATACGGCAAATTTCATGAAAAACCAAAGCTCCTCGGTACGGAAACAAAAATATGCGTAAGGAAACAATTCCAAAAATAGCTATTTTTCATAAATAAAAACAATGAGTAACGGTCGTACAGCACGACAAAAGGAACACTGTAAGACTTGGGCAAGGAAAACATGACTCCTCATTCAAGATCGAACAAAACTCTTCTCGCACTTGACCAGGGAAACGGAGTCGGTAGGTTCGGAGGGATGAAAACCCTCTTTCTGATCCTTGCCACGACCGCCCTTTCCCTCAGCGCGGCTAAACGCCCGAACATTTTGTTCATCTTCACCGACGACCATGCCTACCAAGCGGTCGGGGCTTACGACTCCTGGCTCAAGGAACACTGCCCCACCCCGAATATCGATTCGCTCGCCCGGGACGGAATGCTCTTCGAGCAGTGCTACGTGACCAACTCGATCTGCGGACCGATGCGGGCCGCCATCCAAACCGGCAAGTATTCCCATGCCAATGGTTTTCTGGTAAACGGAAACAAGTTCGACGGTACCCAGCAAACCTTCCCCAAGCTTCTGCGCAAAGCGGGTTACACTACGGCGGTCGTAGGGAAATGGCATTTGGGGACGCACATGTCGCCTCAGGGATACGACTATTCGGAAGTTCTGATCGGACAAGGGCCCTATTACAATCCACCCATGCGCCTGGACGCGGATGGGGACGGAAAGCACGACAAAGTGATCAAGCATATCGGATACACGACCGACGTCATCACCGACCTGGCCCTGGATTGGATGAAGAACAAGCGTGACAAGGACAAGCCCTTCATGCTCATGTACCAGCACAAGGCTCCTCATCGCAACTGGCAACCAGGCCCCAAGTATCTCACCAAGTACGACGACGTGACTCTGCCCGAACCCGACACCCTGTTCGATGATTACAAGGGCAGGACTCTGGCCGCCTATCAGCAGGACATGACCATTGCCGAGACTATGAACCACGGAGACTTGAAACTGCATGCGCCAGGCAACCTGACCCCCGAACAAAGGAAACTTTGGGACGCCGCTTACGAACCGAAAAACAAAGCCCTCGCCGAGGCCAAGCTCACGGGCAAAGACTTGGTTCGCTGGAAATACCAACGCTACGTGAAGGATTATCTGCGCTGCATTGCTTCGGTGGACGACGGTGTCGGGCGGATGCTCGGTTACCTCAAGGAAGCGGGCCTGGATAAGAACACCATCGTGATCTATTGCTCTGATCAAGGGTTCTACCTTGGCGAACACGGGTGGTTCGACAAGCGCTGGATGTACGAGGAATCCTTGCGCACGCCCATGCTCATTCGTTGGCCGGGAGTCGTCAAACCGGGCAGTCGCAATGGGGACATCGTATCCCCGATCGACTTTGCCGGAACTTTTTGCGAAGTCGCAGGGATTGAAAGCCCCGGCGATCTGCATGGAAGATCCCTCGTTCCGGTCCTCCGGGGCAAGACCCCCAAGGACTGGCGCAAGAGCTTCTATTACCACTACTACGAATACCCCGGTTATCACTATGTGCGCCGACACTACGGAGTGGCCGACGGGCGCTACAAACTGATCCATTTCTACGAGAAAGACGTCGACCAATGGGAACTGTTCGACCTGAAATCCGATCCTTCGGAAATGAAGAGCGTCTATGGACAACCCGGTTTGGCCAAGGTGCAAAAAAGACTAAGCAAACAGTTGGCCATGCACCGTAAGAAACTTCAAGTTCCGGCAGAGGATCCACCCCACTCCATCGTCAAGCGCCTCCCGCCGCGTACCCGCAAACCGACTGCCCCAAAGTAAACTTTGCTCCGAATCAGGTGAACTAAGGGCACCGTTCGGGTTTCCTCCAAAGGGTTACAGTTCGGCCACCTTCACTGCGTCCAACCAAGCGTCCACTTTTTCCACGATCGATTCCAGGCAGCCTTCCTCGAACGGTGATTTCAGTTCAGCCAGTTTGATCAATCCGGTGAAAGGCAAGCTCCCGCCCGCCCGACAAAGTTTTTCGTAACTTTCCCTACTCTTCACGGGGTCCTCCTCGTTCCTCATCCAGTATTGGAAGGCGCAGGTCTGTGCCAACGTGTAATCGACGTAATAAAAAGGGCACTGATAAATATGCTGTTGGGCTTGCCAAAAACCTCCGGAGTTAGGGAATGCAAAGTCATCGTAATCTCGATCGGGAAGATAGATGGACTCGAGTTCGAGCCATTGCTCCTTGCGCTCTTTGGGGGTGGCCTGCGGATGCTCGAACACCCAGTGCTGAAAATGATCCACGCAGGCCCCGTAGGGCAGAAAGGAAAGAATGCCCGCAAGATGCTTGTACTTGAACCGTTGCGCTCCCTCCCCGAAAAATTGATCCATCCAAGGCCAAGTCATCAACTCCATGCTCATGGAATGGATCTCCGCGGCCTCGGCGGTAGGCCAAAGATAGCCGATCAAAGGCTGATTCCTGCTGGCATAGCTTTGATAGGCGTGACCGATTTCGTGGGTCAAGACCAGCACGTCCTGATCGGTCGCATTGAAATTCGAAAACACGTAAGGCCGTTTGTAGGAGGGAAAACTCGTGCAAAAGCCACCCGGCATCTTTCCTTCTCGATTCACCAAGTCCAATAATTCCTCTTCAACCATGAGGTCGAAGAACTTGCCGATTTCAGGAGACAATTCATGATACATCCGCTGAGCGACCGACACCATTTCCTCAGGCGCAACCTTGGGCTTGGGATCTCCCTCCTTGAAGTTGATTACGTCGTAAAAGTACAGGTGATCCAGACCAAGGATTCCTTTCTTCTGTTCAAGTAGTTTGTGAACGACCGGAACCACGCTTTCGACAATTTGACGGCGGTATCTCGCGACTTCTTCGGGACCGTAATCCGAACGTCCCATGCGCAAGTAGGCCAACTCGATGAAATTCCCGTAACCGAGAGTCGTGGCCATTCGATGACGAAGTTTCACAAGTTGGTCGTAGAGGTCGTCGAAGGCTTCGCCGTTTTCTTCGTACCATTTGAATTTCACCCCGTAGGATTCCTTCCTGACCGACCGGTCCTTGTGGTTGTGAAAGGGGCCCAAACCCGAAAGGTTGTAGGTCGATCCGTGAAACTCTATTTTGGCACCTGCAAGCAACTCGGTGTATTCCCTTTTCAAATCCGTTTCCCGGCGCAACATGTCCATGATTTTGGGATCGAAAATCTTCAAACTCATTTCGATTTGGTCCAGGTAAGTCTGGCCAAATTCCCTTCCGAGTTCCGACTTGAAACGAGAGGCATCGACGGCCTTGGGCTGCGACACGGCACCGAACTTGATGCGGGTGA
>JAYOII010000052.1:0-6731 GCA_038118685.1 Opitutia bacterium | reverse complement strand
CGATTCGTCCATTTCCTTGATGACGACAATCTGATCTTCGACCGACTCGGCTTGATTGAAACGCCTCAACCGTTCTTCGAGCAGTTTTTTCCGCTCATCAACTGAAACTCGTTCATAGTGATATTCGCTGTACTTCATGTTGGGACTGTTTTGGCCACAAAGAATGGTTTTGTTCAAGGAACGTTTTTTATATTGGTTTGTAAAGCGATTGATGGTTGCTAACTCCGCAACCCAACTTATTTCTTTAATTCAATTTCGTTAAGAACTGAAAAAACTTGCATGATCTCCCACCAAAATCATTGCCTTGCTTAAAAACACAAAGAACAGAAAGTCATTCGACCTCATACTAAAACATGATAAGTAAATTACCTTGCGTTCTCATCCTCTCGTTCGTTTCCGGAATCTGCGCCAAAGAACGAATCCTCTTCAATGGAAAGTCTCTCGCCCCCTTCGAGTTCGCGCCCGGATCTTGGGAAATCGACAAAGACCGCTCGTTGGTTTGCCGGATGCAAAAAACCAAGGACAAGAATGGAAAAGAGAGGATCCGGGGAATGGGATACCTGTGGACCAAGGAAAAGTTTTCCGACTTCGAGCTTAGTCTCGAATACAAGTTGTCCCCGGCAGCCAACTCGGGCATTTTTTACCGGACCGACAAGAACAACCCGGTCCAAGGAGGATTCGAAATTCAATTGATGGACAACGAAGGGTTTCAGAAGAAGTCCAACAAGGTGCTTCCCACTCGCAAGCTCAATGCATCCTTTTACGACGGGGTTGCTCCGAAGGGAGACTACTCCAAACCCGTCGGACAGTGGAACCGCTGCAAGCTCGTATGCAAAGGCCCTGAGGTTTCCTTCCGTCTCAATGGAAAACTTGCCTTTGAGATTAACCTCGATGATTGGAAAGAAGCGGGAAAGAACCCCGACGGTTCGGAAAACAAGTTCAAGACGGCTCTCAAGGATCTGCCGAGAAAGGGACGAATCGGTTTTCAGAACCACGGCCAAGTGGTGTGGTATAGAAACGTTTCGATCAAGGTTCCCTAAATGAAATTTCTTTTTGCTTCCCTAGCCTTTGCTTTCTTGTCAGGCCTTGCTCATGGAGCCGAGAACTGGCCTCGCTTTCGGGGCCCGAACGGAGCGGGTGGCGCCGAATCATCGATCCCGGCAATTTGGGAAAAATCATCCTACCGTTGGCAATTGCCACTCAAAGAAAACGGTCACGGTTCGCCAGCCGTTTGGGGAAACCTGGTCTTCCTCAACTCCTCCGCGGAGAAGGGCAAGACCCGCAAGGTGATCTGCGTCGATGCAAAGACCGGGAAGCTCAATTGGGCACGGGCCTACCCATCGAAAACCCACAAGACCCATCGCTTCAACAGTTTCGCATCCAGTACTCCGGCCCTCGACGAGCAGAACGTCTACTCGGTGTGGGGGCATTCCACGGAACTCAAAGTATGCGCCCACACGCATGGTGGAAAACTTCTTTGGGAAAAAGATCTGGGCGGAGTCAAGGGCGGGCATGGTTTCGCGGTTTCACCCATTGTTTTCGAAGATCTGCTGATCGTTCCCAATGATCAGGAAAAAGGGGGCGGAGCCCACTACGCCCTGGATTGCGCGACCGGGGAAATCCGATGGAAAGTCCCGAGAGAAAGCAAGCGCCTGACTTATTCCACTCCGTGCATCTTCACCGATCCCAAGGGAAAACCGGAACTGATCTTCACCAACTGGTGGCTAGGGTTCACGAGCTTGGAACCAAGAACAGGAAAGAAACTGTGGGAACTGTCGGTCTTCGGGCGGCCCCACTCCGAAAGAGCAATCTCGTCCCCTATCGTGGCCGGAAACCTCGTTCTCGGGGTCTGCGGATTCACGACCCTCGACAAACATCTCGTGGCCATCCGTCCGGCCTCCGCGTCCGAAGATGGGAAAGCCAGGGAGATTTGGAGACTCGAGAACACCATGCCCCACATCCCCTCCCCGCTCCTTTCTCGCAACCGGCTCTACCTTTGGGCGGACAATGGCGTCATTACCTGTGTCCGCCCCGAAACCGGGAAACAAGTTTGGAAAGCCCGGGTCGAAGGAGTCAAAGATACCTTCTTCGGTTCCCCCGTACGGGCGGGCAACGTGATCTTTTGCGTATCCGCATTCGGTCAAGTCGTGGCGATTGAGGACGGCGACGAGTTCAAGCAATTGGGCGTGACCGACCTCAATCAGGTTTGCCGGTCCACCCCGGCTTTGGCCAATGGCGACCTTTACTTAAGAACGGGTGATCATCTGATTTGCATCAAAGGCAAATAAGACCAATCCCGATCAGTTGTTCTGAAAATCGGCGATGATTCGCAAAAGGGCCCCCGTGGGAATTTTGCTCAAGTAACTCATCTTCGTTCTTTTGAAGTAGAAAACCTTTTCCTCCCCGGCAGCCTCAACCCAGAAGCACTGCCAACGCTCCTTGCCCAATTCGTTCAGGTCCTTTTCCAAAGCCTGAAAGTCCTTCGAACCATAGGACACTACTTTGTATTCCCAATCGCCGATGTTCTCGATGTCTTTCATCAACCATTCCTTGGACTTTTGGGTCAAGCTCTTGTCATCGTCAAGGTCCACGCCGTATTTCTCTTTCGCCCCCTTGACACCCTTGTCGTACATTTTCTTCCCTGCCTTGACTTTCTCATCGTACGCTTCCTTGAGACGCTCGGCGTAGGACTTTTCGCTTTTCACTTTTTTTTCATCGGCAGCCGGGAGAGAAAAAACAAAAAGGAAAAAAGACAGTAGAATGGAAGCTTTCATAAATAATGTGATACGACGAGAACAAGGGACTGGTCAAGCGATTGTCCCACCTTCACTCGTTGGGTCCACTCGCATCGGATCCACCCGGAAGGCTTAAACCCTGGGTTTCCAACCCTTTCGGTATTCGCGCCCCCAAAGCTTCTCTCCAGCCGGATTGTCGATCAACTTGCCGCCTTTGCCCGGATCGCAGCGCAAGGAACCCCCGGTGCGGTAGGCAATGTTGGCCAAGTGGCAAAGCTTGGTGCTCTTCTGGGCATCCCCGATTTCCGAGTTTAGATTTACGCTCTTGTCCCGGATGGCATCCACAAAGTTCATGAAGTGAGCAGGCTCGCCACCGGGACCCGACTTCTTTTCCAATTCCTTTCCGTCACGATCGAGAATCCGGTAATCGTTCCCCCCATTGGTGACCAGCGATCCCTTCTCGCCATAGAACTTGCAAAAAGGAAGATCCTCGTCGCGACGAGGGTCGCAACTGCTTCCGCTCCAGGAAGCCATGCAGTCACCAAAGTGAAACGAGGCCTCTCCGGTGTCCGGGGTTTCCTGATCGTCTACATGATAATAGCGACCCCCATTGTAAGTGACCCGCTCGGGCAAATCAACCCCGAGCCCCCAGCGGGCGATGTCGAGGGAATGAATCCCGTTGTTCGCCATTTCTCCTCCGCCCCAATGCCAACGCCAGTGCCAATTGTAATGGACCAAGTTGTCCACGTAAGGCCGATGTGGAGTCGGACCTTCCCAAAGCTCGTAGTTCAATCCGGAAGGGGGTTTGGCCGGCTTGCCTTTGCCAATGGAACCCCGACGGTTGTTGTACCAGGTTTTGGCCGAAAAAACTTTTCCAATCACACCCTCGTGAAGCCGCTGCATGGCCTCTCTTACGTAGGGATAGCTCCTTCGCTGATTGCCCATTTGCACCCGGCGGTCGTATTTGCGCGAAGCGGCCACGATCATATCGGCCTCGGCCATATTGTGACTGCCCGGCTCCTCGACGTAAACGTGCTTGCCTGCCTCCATGGCCATGATGGCCGCCGGGGCATGCCAAAAGTTGGGCGCCGCAATCGAAAGCACGTCCACTTCGGAATCCTCCAATATTTTTCTGAAATCAACAACCCCCTTTGCATGCCCCGCCTTCAAGGCTTTGGTCCCACGGGCAATTCGCTTTTCGTCGACGTCGCAAACATAGGCCACCTCGACACCCGAGGTTTCCGCAAAACGACGGACGTGAGCCACGCCTCGGCTCAAGCCGATGACGCCCACCCGGAGAAAATTGCTTGCCTTGTTGGCGGCCCGGATCGTGCCCGGAGCAAAGGACAGGGCGCCTGCCATGGCCGAGCCCTTGATAAATTTTCGACGGTTCGCAAGGTATGAATTCTTCATGATGGGTCTCCTTTGTTAAAAACGAATCCCAACAATCCTGCGCCCAATCCCCCGAAGGCAAGCCCTATTCGATCCTCCGCCTGTCTTTCTTCAAATCAGAGGTTTTGCTCAAATCGAACTCAAATGAAAAATTCGGAAAACCGGTCGAAGATCTTCCCTCTCCGGAGAGATTAGAGATTGATCAAAGGAACCTAATCCTATCCATTGATTTTTGAGTGGAGCCTTTCCTCCTTTGTGAAACGCCAAAAAGAAAGCCATGAACATCCTCACCTCCGAAGAACGATCCGATTACGAACGGGACGGATTCATTATCGTCCGCAAGCTCTTTTCGGAAGATGAAATCAACTTGCTTGGGCAAACCGCGAGAGCGGACAACGAAATGGACAAGTCCTCCTCTACGATGGACGATGGAGAGGGAAATGCGGTACGCCTTGCCCTTTGGACTCATCCGGGCGACGGAATCTACGGGATGATCGCCCGTTGCCGCAAGCTGGTCGACCGGGTCGAGGACTTGTTGGACGACGAGGCCTATCACTACCATTCCAAAATGGTGCTCAAGGACGCCCAAGTGGGTGGAGCTTGGGCTTGGCACCAGGACTACGGATATTGGTATCAGAACGGCGTTCTCTTTCCCAACTTGTGCAGCGTGATGATCGCCGTGGACAAGGCGACCGAAGAGAACGGTTGCATGCAGGTGCTCAAGGGTTCGCACAAGCTCGGACGAATCAACCACGTCCTGTCAGGCGACCAAGCGGGAGCGGACATGGAACGCGTGGAGGAAGCCAAGAAGCGGCTCGAACTGGTTCATGCGACCATGGACCCGGGCGATGCCATGTTCTTTCATTCGAACACTCTCCATGCCTCCGCGGCCAATAATTCGGATCATCCCAGATGGGCCATGATCTGCTGTTACAATGCGGCCTCCAATGATCCCTACAAGGAATCCCACCACCCTCGGTACACGAAACTGGACAAAGTCGACGACGACCGGATTCTGGCCGTCGGGCGCGACCATGCCGAAAGTTCGCAAACCGCTTTCGCCGATCTCAAGGCCGATGATCAAAGCGCCTCCAGTCTCGCCGATTAGGAAAACCAAAAAGAGCAATCATCATGAAGCTAGGAATCATCAACAGCGCTTTCGGACAAGCCGGAGTTGACACAAAGACAGGGCTCGAGCACGTCGCGCGGATCGGGTTCGACGTGGTCGACGTCTTTACCGAAGCCATGACCATCACAGAGGAGGAAATTGAGCTCATCGAGAACACTTGCTCCGATAACAACCTCCCCATCGTTTCCCTTCCCATCGTTTCCGCCGGACTGATCGACTTCAATGATCCGGTCCGCGACTTTCACCTCGAGCGCGGCAAGAAGTTCATCGACCTGTGCGCCCGCTTCAAAGCGGACAACCTGCTGCTCGTTCTCGGCGAGTATATCTGGCAACGGGAAGTCATCCCGCCCGAAGCCCAATGGGGATGGGCGGTCGAGAACACCCAAGCCCTCGCCGACTACGGCGCCGAACGGGGAATCGAGATCGCCCTCGAACTCGAACCCTTCCGCCTCAGTTTGCTCAACAACCTCAAGGAAATGGTCCGTTTCATCGACGATTGCGACCATCCGAACGTAAAGGCCAACATCGACGTCAGTCACCTCGTGTTGGCCGACGTCTCCCCCGCGGAGGTTTCCTGTCTGAAAGGAAAGGCGGCCCACGTCCATATCAGCGACTGCGACGGCAAGGTCCACGGCGACCTTCCCCCCGGTCGGGGTGTGGTCAAATTCATGCCTTACCTCCAAGCCATCAAGGAATTGGAAATCGACGGAACCATATCCCTTGAGCTCGAGTATTCGCCCGATCCGGAAAAGATCGTGGAATGGGTCGAGGAAGCCTATCGGGAGACCGCCCGCATGATGGAGGAAATCGGTCTGCGCGACTGACCGACCGGCATGAGTGAGGAAGAGGAATACGGGCTCAGCCCGGAGAAAGAAACAAAAGTCATCGAGCCTCCCCAAGTCCATTACCTTCCTCCCCGCCCCAAAGAATACGACCCTGGCATCGCCCTGATCGGGACGGGTGGGATCTGTGAGTTTCACCTCAAAAACTACCGGGCTTGCGGCTACCGCATAGTCGCCCTTTCCAACCGCACCCCGGCCAAAGCCGAGGCCATGCGTGACAAGTTCTATCCCGAGGCTACGGTCCACGCGGATTACCGGGAAATCCTCGAACGGGATGACGTCGAGGTCATGGACGTCACGCCCCACCCCGCCGACCGCCTGCCCATCCTTTTCGACTGCCTGCGGGCAGGCAAGCACGTCCTCAGTCAGAAACCCTTCGTCCTCGATCTGGAGAAAGGCAAAAAACTCGTCGATTTGGCTGACGAAAAAGAGCTCAAGCTCGCGGTCAACCAGAACGGACGCTGGGCGCCCCACTTCAGCTACCTGCGCAATGCAATCAACTCTGGTCTGATCGGAGAAGTGACCTCCATCGATTTCTCTCTCCAATGGGACCAAACCTGGGTCCAAGGAATCCCCTCCTTCGAGGAAATGGACCACCTCATCCTCTTCGACTTCGCGGTTCATTGGTTTGAC
>JAYOII010000051.1:771-12664 GCA_038118685.1 Opitutia bacterium | reverse complement strand
AGCACCGGTCTCCAAAACCGTAGGCTGGGGGTTCGAGTCCCTCTTCTCCCGCCAAAAATTATCGAACTAAAAAGTGAACCCATTCCCAAAAATCAGAACCTTCTACAAGGAGACCATGCAGGAATTAGCAAAGGCGAGTTGGCCCGATTTTCAAGAGTTGCGTGGATCCACTCTCGTAGTTGTTCTCGGCGTTGCAATTTTGGGCTTTTTTATATTCGTTAGTGATTTCTCCTTATCGAATTGGGTTGAGTATTTTACTCAACTCATTCGGGAGGGTTGATACTCTGGTCCACATGAGCGCGCAGACTTCCACCGAACTTAAATGGTACGCAGTACAATGTCTTTCCAACCACGAGGACAAGGTACGGCGCTACCTTTGCAAGTACAAAGAGGAGAATGAAGAGTTTGCTCAATGCCTTAATGAAATTTTAGTACCGATTGAGACTGTATCGGAGGTTAAGAACGGCAAAAAACGCCAAAGGGATCGAAAATTTTATCCCGGCTATGTCTTTGTCGAAATGAAACTCTTCGATACGCAGGGAAACCTGCTCAAAAATCCCTGGTACAAGGTTAAGGAAACCGACGGAGTGATTAATTTCATCGGGCGCGAAAACCCAACTCCTCTCGGCGATGAGGAAATCGGAAGAATCCTTAAGCAAGTCGATGATGCCAAGGGCAAGGAAGTGCCCAAAGTCAAATTTGGCAAGGGTGAGGTTGTCAAGATCCTAGATGGTCCATTCCTCAACCTCACCGGTGAAATAGAAGACATTGATGCTGAGAGAGGAACTCTCAAGGTTTCGGTTTCGATTTTCGGCAGGTTCACCCCGGTGGAATTGGAGTTCTGGCAAGTAGAGAAAGCGGACGAAGAATAAGTTATTTTACCATGGCAAAAAAAGCAGTAGGACAAATCAAACTTCAATTGCCGGCAGGTGCCGCCAACCCAGCTCCACCCGTGGGCCCGGCTTTGGGCGCTCAGGGCGTAAACATCATGGGCTTCTGCAAGGAGTTCAATGCAAAGACCAAAGATCAGTCGGGATTGATCTTGCCTGTTGTCATCACCGTATATGCGGATCGCTCCTTCAGCTTTATTTTGAAATCACCTCCTGCGGCAGTACTGCTTAAAAAAGCGGCTGGCTTGGCCAAGGGTTCGGGTGTTCCTAATCGGGAGAAGGTTGGAGTCGTAACAAAGGACCAGGTTAAGGACATTGTGAAGACCAAACAAAATGATTTGAATGCGAATGACGAAGAAGCGGCCTGTAGAATTATTGAGGGAACCGCTCGAAGCATGGGCATAGAGGTCCAATAACCCAAATTTTCAAACAAAATGATCGCCCGTAGCAAAAGATATAAAAATTCAGTAAAGGATTTGTCCCCGGACGAAGAATTGACTCTGACCGACGCCTTGGGGAGACTTGCTGGTTTTGGGAAAGCTAACTTCGATGAAACCGTGGAACTGTCGTTTTCATTGGGTGTTGACCCCAAACAGAGCTCTTTGGCAGTCCGGGGTACGGTAAATTTGCCTAACGGAAGCGGGAAGGAAATTCGCGTTCTTGTCTTTACGGAAAAACCAGATGAAGCTCTGTCCGCAGGTGCTGACATCGCTGGCTTGGATGATTTGATTTCGAAAATTAAGGATGGATGGCTCGATTTCGACGTGGCGTTGTCCACGACGGGAGCCATGAAGTCAGTACGCTCCATTGCCCGCGTGCTTGGTCCCCGCGGTCTGATGCCAACACCGAAGGCTGGCACGGTAACCGACGACATGGACGCGGCGGTTAAAGCCGTCAAAGCCGGTCGGGTTGAGTTCAAGATGGACAAGACGGGGGCGCTGGCCGTTGTCATTGGCAAGCGTTCATTTTCCCAAGAGCAGTTGGAAGAGAATGCCAAATCCGCACTTGAAGCCGTGATGGCTTCCCGACCCGAAGGCCTTAAAGGGAGATTCGTCAAGACCATTTATGTAAGCAGCACCATGAGTCCCAGTGTACGCATTGCCGGATCCACCATAGCTCAATCTTAATTTATATCATGAGACCCGAAAAAGTATATTTGGTAAAGGAAGCCGCGGACTACCTTACGCGTTCGGAATATGTTTTCTTGACCGACTATCAAGGTATCAACGTCGAGGAAACTACAGAGCTAAGAAATAAATTAGCCGAAAGGGGCGCGGAATTTCATGTTGTAAAGAATTCGTCTCTCAAGCTTGCGGCTAAAGAAAACAACCTGCCTGATCTGTCTGAGCACCTTACCGGTCATACTGCGATTGTGATCGGTGGAGACGATGCCTCTTCCGTTGCCAAGGTCCTTGGCGTTTACTTCAAAGACACGAACAAAGTACCGGTCAAAGCGGGCACGCTCGGCGATCGCATCCTTAGTGCGGAAGAGGTCAAAAAATTGGCGAAACTCCCCGGACTCGAAAGCTTGCGCGCCCAACTTCTCAGTTTGTTCAGTACTTCCGCAACTCAATTGGTCGGCGTTCTCAGCGCCCCCTCACGTGGCTTGGTAACCGTACTCAAGGCAAAAGCAGACAACAATTAATTTCCAACGAACTTTTGAGGACAAACCCGTCCGAAAAATAATAAACCACAACCACCAACCTAGAAGAAATTAGGGGTATTACCCTTAAACTCCGATAGGAACTAATCATATTCAGGCAAGGAGGTATAGTAAAATGTCAGACATAACAAAAGAGCAAGTAGTTGAATGGCTAAGCGGGCAATCCGTAATCGAGATTGCGGATCTCGTTAAAGAACTCGAAGAAAAATGGGGAGTCAGTGCCGCTGCGCCAGCAGCCGTTGCCGTAGCCGCTCCAGCCGGCGGAGGAGGCGATGGCGGAGACGCTGCAGCTGAGGACAAAACGGAATTCGACGTAGTCCTTACCGAATTCGGGGGCAACAAAATTGCCGTGATCAAGGAAGTCAGGGGTATTACCGGACTGGGCCTCAAGGAAGCAAAAGAACTAGTCGAAGGGGCTCCCAAACCCGTCAAGGAAGGTGTATCCAAGGATGAGGCCGAAGAAGTATCCAAGAAACTTGAAGCTGCCGGAGCCAAAGCTGAAATCAAGTAATGTTTCTATCCGTCTTCCTTTAAATTTAAACTAAGCCGTACGGTTGCATGCAGCCTGCGGCTTTTTCAGTTTCTTTTCCAACCCTCCTCAAACCAGATTAAATCGTTATGGATTCAAAACAGAGACTAAATTTTGGAAAACTTTCCGAAGTCATTGATCCCCCGAACTTAATTCAAAATCAAGTTGATTCCTTTCATGATTTCTTGCAGTGGGACTTTCCTGCGACCCATCGTAAGCAAGCTGGTTTGGAGGCCGTTTTCAAGGAAGTTTTTCCAATCCTCAGTTACGATGAAAAATCTCGCCTTGAGTATGTCAGTTATTCCATAGGCGAATCCAAGCTTTCTGAGATGGATTGCATTGACCAAAACTGTACCTTTGCCGCCCCACTCCAAGTAAAGTTGAGGTTGCGTCTTGAGGTAGAAGGACAGAGCAAACCTTTTTACAGCGAGGAAGAGATCTTCATGGGGGAACTTCCAACCGTCACGGAACGAGGCTCCTTTATTATCAACGGCGCGGAGCGTGTCGTGGTCAGTCAACTTCACCGTTCACCCGGAGTGAGTTTCGAGGAATCTACCCATACCAGTGGAAAAATATTGCACGGGTTTAGAATTATTCCCGACCGTGGTACGTGGATTGAAGCTCAGTTCGATCAACACGATCTGCTTTATGTTTATTTGGATCGCCGCCGTCGTCGCCGCAAGTTCCTGATCACGACTTTCCTTCGAGCTCTTTTGGATTGGGATCCCGACAAAGACAAGGACTCGGACCAAAAAATCATAGAACTGTTTTATGACATAGACACTCTTTCCATTGAGGATTTGCTGAAGAAGGACAATGTGTCGAATTATGTTCTTGTCGAACCTATGTTCGATCGCGCCAAAGGAGCCGTGTTGGCGAAGGCTTTCGAGCCGCTGACCAAAACCTACCTCAGGGCATTCCAGAAAGCCGGTGAAACAAAACTCCGGGCTATCGATACATCCGTGGATGAGGGTGCCATTATTCGTTGCCTTAAGAAAGACACTACGAAAAACAAAGATGAGGCACTCAAGGAAATTTACAAGAAGCTCCGTCCCGGCGAACCGCCTGAAAGAGCCAACGCAGAAGCTTTGATCAAAAGGCTGTTTCTTGATCCCAAGAGGTATGACTTGGCTAAAGTGGGTCGTCATATGCTCAACTTGAAGCTTAATTTGGATACTCCGTTGGACGTAAGAATTACCACGGTAGAGGACTTGGTGGCCGCTACTCGGAAACTGACCGACCTGAAGAGGGGCAAAAGCAACGAGCAGAAAGCGCGTGAGGATGCAGGTTCGATATTTGACATGGGTATTGACGATATCGATCACTTGGGAAACCGGCGAGTCCGCACGGTGGGTGAGCTTTTGGCAAATGTTTGCCGGAGTGGATTGGCAAGAACCGAGCGTGTCGTTCGCGAACGAATGACCCTGTACGACCAAGGCGTTGAGTCCCTTACGCCCGGCAAGTTAATCAACCCGAAAGCGTTGACCACCGTGGTGAGGGACTTTTTCGCCCGAAGTCAACTAAGTCAGTTCAAGGATCAAATCAATCCATTGGCCGAGCTCACTCACAAACGACGCTTGTCGGCTTTGGGCCCCGGCGGTCTGAACAGAGAGAGAGCGGGATTCGAAGTGCGGGACGTCCATCCCACTCATTATGGTCGCATTTGCCCGATTGAGACTCCCGAGGGACCGAACATCGGGCTTATCAATACACTCGCGACCTTTGCCAGAATCGATGAGTTCGGTTTCCTTCAGTCTCCCTACCATCCGGTAAAGAATGGCGTCGTAGACAAAAACCCGAAGAACGTACAGTACCTCAACGCTTTCGAGGAAGAAAGATTTCTTATTGCCCAAGCCAACTGTGAAATCGACCCTGACTCAGGGAAATTGGTTGGACGGGTAACTTGCCGATATCGAGATCAGGTAGGAGAATATGACCCCAAGGAAGTGGAGTATATGGACGTTTCCCCCAAACAAGTCGTATCTGTAGCGGCTGGACTCATTCCTTTTCTTGAGCATGACGATGCAAACCGTGCTCTCATGGGATCGAACATGCAACGGCAAGCGGTTCCCTTGTTACAATCCGAATCCCCTTTGGTGGGAACGGGCATTGAAAAGAAGGTTGCCGAAGATTCCCGCACCGTAACCGTTTCTGATTCGGAGGGGATCGTTGCTTTGGCAGACGGTATGCGAATCGTCGTTTCCGATGATGGTACGCTCCCCCCCCGCTTCCTCAAGGAGCCGAGAAGCGATCACAAGCGCGGGATATATTGCTATAACTTGCGAAAGTTTCTTCGCTCGAATGCCGGAACTTGCTTCAATCAAAAACCCATTGTACGCAAAGGAGACAAGGTCAAGGTCGGCCAGGCTCTTGCCGATGGCGCTTGTACTGATTCCGGTGAGCTTGCTCTTGGACGCAACATACTAGTGGCGTTCATGCCATGGAAGGGTTATAATTTTGAAGACGCCATCTTGATCTCGGAGAAGATGATCAAAGATGACATCTACACTTCGATTCACATAGAGGAATTTGAGGTTACCGCGCGAGACACGAAGTTAGGGCCGGAAGAAATAACCCGAGACATTCCGAACGCAGGAGAGGAGGCGCTCCGAAACCTCGATCATTTAGGAGTCGTACGCATCGGTGCGGAAGTGAGGCCGGGAGACATATTAGTCGGTAAGATTACGCCTAAGAGTGAAACGGATCTCGCCCCCGAAGAAAAATTGCTACGTGCGATCTTTGGCGAGAAAGCCGCCGACGTTAAAGACAGTTCACTGAAAGTCCCATCCGGAACCCAGGGAATTGTCATGGACATAAAGGTCTCCAGCCGCACGGATGCCGAGCAGGAAAAACTTTCGCCTTCCGACTTCCGCCGGCAGTCGAAGCAGATCAAGGAGGATTTCCGTAATCAAACCGAGGAATTGCGCGCTCAACTGACTGAATCTTTGTCCAACATTTTGTTGGGAGAGAAAATACCTCTGAACGTTACGAACCAGGAGACCGGTGACATAATCATCCCCTCCAATCGCAAAATTACCAAGACCCTCTTGCGCCGACTTGCTTCGGTTCACAGGTACATTGAAATTCCTCCTTCCCCGGTACGCATCAAAGTTTTCGAAATCATCGAAAGCTACGAATCAAAGTTCAAGGATCTTGAGGACGACCGGGACCGTAAGATTGAAGCCATTGAACAAGGAGACTCAATTGATCAAGGGGCAATTAAGAATGTCCGAGTATTCGTCGCCAAAAAACAAAAGATGCGTGTTGGTGATAAAATGGCCGGTCGTCATGGAAACAAGGGTGTTGTCGCCAAGATTGTTGCGGAAGAAGACATGCCTTTTCTACCAGACGGAACCCCTATCGAAATTTGCCTCAACCCTCTTGGCGTTCCGAGTCGAATGAACGTGGGACAGGTTTTGGAAACTCACATGGGTTGGGCTTGCAAGAAATTGGGACTGAAGGTTGCAACGCCTATTTTTGACGGAATCTCCGAAAACCGGATCCAAGAATACCTCAAGGAAGCGGAACTTCCCGATACAGGTAAAACATTGCTTTACGATGGTTGTACGGGCGAGCCCTTTTACCAAAAAATCGTGGTAGGCTACATGTACATGCTCAAACTTAATCATTTGGTTTCCAGCAAGATACATGCTCGTGCCGTGGGTCCTTACAGCTTGATCACCCAGCAACCTCTCGGAGGCAAGGCTCAATATGGCGGCCAACGATTTGGAGAAATGGAAGTTTGGGCCCTTGAGGCTTACGGAGCAGCTTACACGTTGCAGGAAATCCTGACCGTCAAATCGGATGACGTATCGGGGAGAACCAAAATATACGAATCGTTGGTCAAAGGCGACAATTCTTTGCAAGCCGGCACCCCGCAGTCATTCAACGTTCTCATGAAAGAAATGCAGAGTCTATGCCTGGACATCAGGGTCTTGGGCGCGGATTCACTCTGAGTCGTACTAAAAACCATTTATCACACTTACCATAAGGCAAAATATGAGCGTAGAAGCAGTAAGCGAAGCATTAGGAGTGGAAGTTGGACCCATGGACCGCGTGTCAATCACGGTGGCCTCTCCGGACGTAATTCGTTCATGGTCCAAAGGGGAGGTCAAGAACCCCGAAACGATCAATTACCGTACTTTCAAGCCCGAACCCGGAGGATTGTTTTGCCAAAAGATATTCGGGCCGGTCAGGGATTACGAATGTGCGTGCGGCAAGTATAAGCGCATCAAGTATAAAGACGTCGTTTGCGACAGATGCGGAGTGGAGGTCACCGTGTCCCGGGTTCGAAGAGACCGCATGGGTCACATAGAGCTTGCTGTTCCCGTGTCACACATTTGGTTTTTAAAGAGCATGCCGAGCCGGTTGGGTTTGTTGCTCAATATGACGGCAAAGAGCTTGGAGAGAGTGCTCTATTACGAGCAATATATGGTTACGGATCCAGGAAGCACCCCGCTTGAGGAAAAACAGTTGCTTTCGGACAAAGAGTTTCGTGAAGCCCAAGATGAATTTGGCGATGACTTTGAAGCAAAGATGGGAGCCGAAGCAGTCCGTGACGTACTTGCCCGCATCAACTTGGAGGACGAACTCGAGGATCTTTACGATCAAGTCCATGATACCAAGTCAAAGCAGATCAAAAAGAAACTCTCCAGCAGGCTGAAGGTCATTCAAGGCTTTATCAATTCAGGGGCTTCGCCCGAGTGGATGGTACTTGACTCCATCCCCGTCATTCCGCCCGATCTGCGTCCCTTGGTTCCCCTGGAAGGCGGTCGCTTCGCAACGAGTGACCTCAATGATCTATACAGGCGTGTGATCAACCGCAACAATCGCTTGAAGAATCTTTTGCAGCTAAAGACTCCCGACGTGATCATCCACAATGAAAAACGCATGCTTCAAGAGGCGGTGGATGCTCTTTTTGACAATGGCAGGCATGGTCGCGCCATAACCGGATCCGGTAATCGGGCGCTCAAGTCACTCAGTGACATGCTCAAGGGAAAACAAGGCCGTTTCAGACAAAACCTTTTGGGCAAACGCGTTGATTATTCAGGAAGATCCGTAATCGTCATTGGCCCCGAACTAAAACTGCACCAATGCGGCCTTCCCAAGAAAATGGCGCTGATTCTTTTTGAGCCATTTATCATTCGTCGCCTCAAGGAACTTGGCTTTGTTCATACTGTTCGGGGGGCGCGTAAAATGATCGAAAGCCGATCGCCCGAAGTTTGGGATATTTTGGAAGAAGTGACCAAAGGTCACCCCGTTCTTCTCAATCGGGCCCCTACTCTGCACCGTCTTTCCATTCAGGCATTCGAACCAGTGCTGATCGAAGGAAACGCAATTCGCGTGCACCCTTTGGTTTGTACTGCATACAACGCAGATTTCGACGGAGACCAAATGGCGGTTCACGTGCCGCTTTCCGTCGAAGCGATCATGGAAGCCAAACTGTTGATGATGGCGACCCACAATATCTTTTCGCCTTCCAGTGGAAAGCCGATCCTTACCCCTTCGCAGGACATCGTGCTAGGTTCTTATTTCCTTACCATGAACCCCAAAGCCGGAGAGTCCAAGCCCGAGGAAAAGTGCCCATTGATCGGATCTTTGGAGGAAGCTATGGGCGCTCTTCAGGAAGGCGTTCTTAATCTTCATGATTGGATCGATCTCAAAAACCCGGACAAGGGTCGGGAAACCCAGTTTGGAATTTCCAAGAGAACGGTCATAAGAACGACGGTCGGCCGTGTCCTTTTCAATACCATCTGGCCAGACGAACTTGGCTTTTTCAACCTTCCGGCACTCAAGGGTGACTTGGGTGATCTCATACTTGAAACCTTCAAGCTGAAGGGGAATGATGAAACGATCGAGTCGCTTGATCGACTCAAGGAGCTAGGTTTCGACATGGCAACCAAAGCCGGAATATCGATTGGAATTTTCGATATGATCATTCCGACCGAAAAGAAAAAGCGAATCACCGTTGCCCGCAAGGAAATCGACAAAATCGAAGATCAGTTTAAGAAAGGGATCATAACCCGCGGGGAGCGTCACAACAAGATCATCGACGTTTGGACAACGGCCACCGACGACATTGCCAAAGAAGTTTTCAAGTCACTGCAGGATAATTTGGGCAAAGATACGATCAACCCCGTTTATCTGATGATGGATTCCGGTGCCCGGGGCAACCGACAGCAGGTAAGACAGCTATGCGGAATGCGCGGACTAATGGCCAAACCTTCGGGTGAGATCATCGAGCAGCCTATTCTTGCATCTTTCCGCGAAGGGCTGTCGGTTTTGGAGTACTTTATGTCGACTCACGGGGCAAGAAAGGGCTTGGCCGATACGGCGCTTAAAACAGCTGACGCCGGTTATTTGACCAGAAAACTTTGTGACGTTGCAATGGACTGCATCATTGTTTGCAAGGACGACGGAAGAAGAGACGGTGTCGTGAAAAAAGCAATCATGGAAGGCGACAACGAAATTGTTCCCTTGCGCGATCGTATCATTGGCAGGTATTCGACCGACGACGTTTACGATCCCTCCAACCCCACGGAGAAGATAGTTGCTTCCGGAACTTTGATCACCGAGGAAGTGGCCGATAACATCGATGCCTTGGGCGTAACCCGTGTTCGTGTCATGTCGCCCCTTTCAAGTCGGATCAAAAACGGTCTTACTTCTCTGGAGTACGGTATTGACCCCTCCACCAACAGTTTGGTCAAAGAGGGTTCCTCGGTTGGAATTATTGCGGCTCAATCGATTGGAGAACCGGGCACGCAGTTGACCATGCGTACCTTCCATATCGGTGGCATTGCAAGCGCCGGACGCGAAGATCCCGTGATCAACATTCGGAAAGCCGGCAAACTCAAGTTCAAGGGACTTCGTCTGGTTACTCTTGCTAACCAACAGCAGGTTACGCTGAACAAGACGGGATCGATTCAAGTTTTGGATTCCGATGACCGAATCGTAGATGATTATCCGATTCCGGCCGGAGCCCTTCTCCACTACAAGGACGGAGAAATGGCTGAAGAGGAAGCTTTGCTTGCTCAATGGGATCCCTACAATATTCCGATTCTTTCCGAAAAGAAAGGTACGATCGCATTCGAGGACATGCTTCCGGGTGTTACGACCAAAGTCGAAAGGGATGCTTCGGGAGGAAGGTCCATGGTCGTGATCGAGCACAAGGAGGACTTGCATCCTCAAGTCATAGTCAAGGATTCCAATGGGAACGACTTGGCTACTTACTCTGTACCGACCGGAGCCCAGGTGGCCGTTGACGAGGGAACCAAAATTGATGCCGGATCAATAATCGCCAAAACGCCGAGACAGGCCTCAAAGACCCAGGACATAACGGGTGGTCTTCCTAGAGTCGCTGAGCTTTTCGAGGCTCGCAGGCCCAAGGAAGGCAATGTCGGACAGATGGCCAAAATCGACGGAATCGTATCCGAAGCCGGAACCCTTCGCTCTAAAAAGAGATTGCTTGTCACCAACGAAGAATCCGGTCAAGTGGAAGAGCACCTCATTCCTCACGGCAAGCACGTTCTTGTCCAGCCAGGTGATTTCGTTCAGAAAGGCCAGTTGATAACCGAGGGTGCCAAGGATCCTCATGAAATTCTAGAAATTCTCGGGCCTTCCGCCGTTCAAGAGTACCTCATTGAAGAAATTCAAAAAGTCTATCGCCTGCAGGGCGTAACCATTAGCGACAAGCACCTTGAGGTGATCATATCGCGAATGCTTTTCAAGGTTCGCATTACCGATACCGGTGACACGGATTTCTTTTGGGGCGACCAAATCGACCGTTTCGCTTTTATGGATGCGAACGATCTCATTGCCGAAAAAGGCGGAAAGCCGGCCGAAGGGGAACCGATCCTTTTGGGAATCACCAAGGCTTCGCTCGAGACGGACAGCTTCATTTCTGCTGCTTCCTTTCAGGAAACGACGCGGGTCCTCACGAATGCCGCTACTTTGGGTAAGGTCGATGAGCTCAAAGGCTTCAAGGAAAATGTCATTATGGGCCACCTGATTCCCGCCGGCACCGGATTGCCCAAGTGGCGAAGACTCAAAATCGACAGCCTTGGAGCAGGAAAAACCGAACTTGCTGAGGAAGAGGCGTCCGGAGGTCAAGTGGTGTGATCGCCATTTTTGCTAAAAAAGTCTTGAGCTAAATCAAAATCACGTTACTATCTATACCTTTTCCTTAAATTTCTACTCCATGCCAACGATTAACCAACTGGTTCGCAAAGGTCGTCGCTTGCAAAAAGCCAAGACTAAATCGCCTGCACTTAAAGCCTGTCCTTTTCGCAGAGGGGTTTGCGTGCAAGTCACCACGAGAACACCCAAGAAACCAAATTCGGCAATTCGCAAGGTTGCCAAGGTGCGTCTTACGACGGGTCACGAGGTCATTGCTTACATTCCTGACGAGGGACATACCCTCCAAGAGCACAGTATCGTTTTGCTTCGTGGAGGGAGAGTCAAAGATTTGAATGGTGTTCGTTATCACATCGTTCGTGGCACCTTGGATTGTCAAGGTGTGGAAAAGCGAAGAAGAAGCCGCTCCAAATATGGAGTAAAAAGACCCAAGAATTAAAAATGTCCCGACGACGCAAAGCAACCAAACGCCCGGTGATACCGGACCCTCTTCACGGGAGTCCATTAATAAGCACTTTGGTAAATTCCGTTATGAAGAGCGGAAAGAAATCCATTGCTCAGCGTATCGTTTACGGGGCAATTGAGAAAATGGCAGAAAAGCTTGAAAAAGGCAACCCGGTCGAACTTGTTCTCGGTGCCTTGGAAAACATCCGCCCGAAAATCGAGGTCAAGAGCCGT
>JAYOII010000051.1:0-761 GCA_038118685.1 Opitutia bacterium | reverse complement strand
ACCAAGTGCCGATCGAAGTTCCTTTCGAGCGCCAACAGAGTTTGGCGTTTCGTTGGGTAGTCAAGGCTGCTTCATCGCGCAAAGGTTCGACCATGTCTGAGGCTCTGGCGATGGAATTGATTGACGCATACAACAATACTGGTTCGGTCGTTAAAAAACGCGAGGAAACTCACAAAATGGCTCAGGCCAACCGTGCCTTCGCTCACCTCCGCTGGTAGTAAGCCCAAGAGATTTTTCAAATGACTCAAGACGGACAATTTTCTTCCGCTAATTCCAGTGAGCGCCCAACGGTTCTTGAACATACCAGGAATATCGGGATAGCCGCTCATATTGACGCCGGTAAAACCACTTGCACCGAACGCGTGCTTTTTTACTCCGGTGTGATCCACAAGATCGGAGAGGTCCATGAAGGAGCGGCTGTCACGGATTGGATGGAACAAGAGCGCGAGCGTGGCATCACGATCACTTCAGCTGCCATTTCCTGCGGATGGACGACCAGCGACGGTCCGTTTTCCGGCATCGACCATCGCATCAATATCATCGATACACCCGGTCACGTTGATTTTACGGCAGAAGTCGAACGCTCTTTGAGGGTACTTGACGGAGCCGTTGGAGTCTTTACTTCCGTCGAAGGAGTGCAACCTCAATCCGAGACCGTATGGAGGCAGATGGACAAGTACAACGTCCCCCGTTTGGCTTTCATCAACAAAATGGACCGGATGGGCTCGGATTTTCTAAATGCGGTCCAAACTATGCGGGAC
>JAYOII010000050.1:5593-12709 GCA_038118685.1 Opitutia bacterium | reverse complement strand
ATACTATTTTGGATGAAATTGGTTTTTTTACGTAAACGTGACATTTCCATCCGTTGATTTTTACAAACTCAAGGTAAGCTTAGGAAATCCTAACATATGGATCAACCTCAGCATCAAAACCAAAACCAACATGAAAAAAAACATTATCTTCGCTTTGCTTTGTTCTTTTTTATCTCATCACACAAAATCATTCGCTCAAGATGATCAATCAGTCTATGATCAAATATGGAGCAAGGCACTTTTATATCAGGAGGATGAAAACAGTCTTTTGAGTAAGTTTGTTCTTACCGGGCGACTTCAAGGTGATTACCACAGTTTTGAAAATGACGAAACAGGGGAATCGGCAAGCGATTTCGATTGGCGTCGTTTTCGCTTCGGCTTCAAGGCTAGCATTCTCGATGGTTTCACGCTCCACTCCGAAGCGAACCTGAACCTTAATCAACCGGAACCCCTCTACACGAATTTGACCGACACCTACCTTTCTTGGACAACGGACAACGGTCTTAAATTCAAAGTCGGCAAGCAATCCGCCCCCTTCACCTTGGACGGTTCGACTTCGTCCAAGAAGCTACATACCTTGGAACGGGGAAAGATCGCGACCAACATATGGTTTGGTCAGGAATACTTCCCCGGAGTCTCCGTATCGGGATCCAACGGCGAATGGGATTATTTTGCAGGAGTATATTCCTCGGATAATGCGCCTGAGTTCGCCGATGCATTCGATTATGGTAAATTCGGCATTGTTTCCTTGGGACGTGATTGGGCGGAATCCTTCGGGTACGACAAAGCCCTCATTCGTTTTGACGTCATGCTGCAGGACGATGACGAGATGAAATACAAGGATTGGGACGGAGCCTACTCACTCGTCAGCAAGTGGCAAAAGGGTAAAGTCAACCTTTGGACGGATCTCAGCTTTGCGGATCGAGAAAACGGGGACGTGGTTGGACTACAAATCATGCCTTTCTACGATATCACCGACCAGACCCAGATCATATTCTGCTACACCTCGCTTGATAGCTCAGACAAGGATCAATTGAAAAAAAGCAGGTGGGAACACAAACTGGACGGAGCAAAGGGAAGTGAATTGTCGGAATACTACTTCGGGCTGAATTACTTTTTCTACGGTCATAAACTGAAGTGGCAGAACGGTCTGCAGTACTCGACTCTGGAAGACTCTTCCGGATCGGATCAATATGAAGGCTGGGGCTTCACCACTGCCTTTCGCTTGAGTTGGTAAAACTGAAAATCTTCAAAAAATCAAAAACTCGTACCATGAACATAATTAAAAAAACAGCTATCTTCGCTCATCTTGCATTGATCTCCATTACCGTCACCGCGCAGGACAAACTCATCATCAAGGGCTCGGATACCTTGGGTGCCAAAATGATCC
The DNA here is from genome assembly GCA_038118685.1 of Opitutia bacterium. Classification (GTDB taxonomy): domain Bacteria; phylum Verrucomicrobiota; class Verrucomicrobiia; order Opitutales; family Seribacteraceae; genus Seribacter. The sequence continues at coordinate 11,319 of JAYOII010000050.1, read as the reverse complement.
CCAAAATTGCCGAAGCCTACGAGAACAAGAACCCGGGCACGAAATTCGAAATCGCAGCCGAAGGCTCCTCCACGGGGATCGCGGCAATCATTGATGGGACCGCTCACATCGGAATGTCCAGTCGCGAACTCAAGGGGAAGGAAAAGGCTTCCGCCGGAGCAAATGGAGTACGCTTGGTAAAAACCGTAATAGCCAACGACGCAGTCGCGATCATTGCTAATGCCAGCAACCCAATCGGTGATTTGTCGGCCAAGGACATTGAGCGAATCTTCACAGGCGACATCACCAATTGGAGTGCCGTAGGCGGGAAAAGTGGCAAGATTTCAGCCTACACGAGAAACACTTCATCAGGAACCTATGCATTTTTCCAAAAGTCCGCGATGGCCGGGAGAGACTACGGATCATCCACCCAAAAGATGGCAGGCAACGAACAGATTGCCACCGAGGTGTCGAAAAACCCAAACGGCATAGGATACGTGGGCTTGGCTTACGTAGGAGCAAAAGGAATCAAGATTGTTTCCATAGACAAGGTCATGCCTACGCCTGCTACCGCCAACGACGGAAGCTATAAGTTGGCCCGAGGTTTGAACTGCTTTACAAATGGGAAACCGACTGGAGTGGCAAAAAAGTTTCTCGATTTTTCTCTTACCGCCGAAGGGCAAAAAATCGTAGGGAGCACTGGTTTCGTACCTGTGAAATAGAGAGCTTTTCTTTAACTCCAATAAAAAAGGCTGCCTTATAGGCGGTCTTTTTTTGGTTTGTAATCCACGCCCCCAAAAGGAATGGACCAATTAAGAATAAAAAAGCTGCAGGCGAAACGCCTGCAGCCCGTTCATAAGACCAAGTATAAACTAACGCTTCGATGAAACGCTTTCCTTATTCTTACAAGTTTTTTTTCTTTCTCTCACTTTTCAGGTAGCAAACTTGCAACAATCATACTGAAAGAATCCTTTCAGAAACAGGAGAAGACGGGATCAACCAAGGCGTCCCAAGAGAAAAGGAAAATAACGTAAATTTTCGTTATTCGGCGCAGAGTTGTTACATTGAACCAGTATTATAATCACTAAATCCGGTGAGCGATTCATTTAAATGAACGATAAAGATTATAGTACTTTCAATTCATCAGGGCACTCGATTCTCATCATTGATGACGAGCCCGATCTCTGTGAGTTGATTGAATTCCAACTCCAAAAGGAGGGATTCCGAACAAGTACGTTATCCAACCCCCTTGAAGCGATCGGTCACGCACGTGACTTCGATCCTGACTTGATCATACTGGACGTAATGATGCCCGAGCTCGATGGCTTAAGACTTTGCAGCATGCTGAAGGTCGACTCGCTTCTCAAAACAGTTCCAATCCTCTTCCTAACCGCCCGTAGTGATGCAGATGAGCGGGTCAAGGGATTCGAACGGGGCGCAGACGACTACCTGACCAAGCCTTTCGACAACCGCGAGCTCATTGCCCGCTCCAAAGCCATCCTATCCCGAACGTTCGAGAAGAAGAATATCCTAGCAGGTAAATTGGCCGCAGATGGCATTGTTCTTGATCCCGAAACCCATGAGGTTTTCATCGAAGACCAACTCATAGATCTCACGCATACCGAGTTTCGATTGCTACACTTGATGATGGAGCGAGTGGGTCGGGTGCAAAGTCGCGAAAACTTGCTCGTAAACGTGTGGAACTATGATACGGACATTGAAACCCGAACCGTAGACAACCATGTCGGGCGACTACGCGGAAAAATGGGAAGCAAAGGGGAAATGATCAAGACCGTTCGGGGAGTAGGATACAAGCTGGTAATTGACTGAGTTTGGCAACCTAAAGCCAGCCATGGTACTGACCGCGACTTTCCTATTAGGCATTCTTGCCGGTTACCTTTGGATTCAATATCGGTACTCAAAGCAAATCCTTTTGGAAATCCTTCACTCGATAAAAAGTGGGAGTTCTTTGATTCTTGAGAGACCGAATTTGCTCAACAAAAAGTTTCCCATCACCCTTTGCCAAAACGTTCTGGATCAGAATGCCAAAAGAATTTCCCAACTTGAAGAGGAACGTACGCATCGCAGTCACAACTTCAATGAGATTCTGGGGGGAATGCTCGATGGAGCCTTGATTCTGAACCAAGACCATATCGTTACCTTCGCCAACGTAACGGCAAATCATCATTTTGCCCCAGGCAATTCAATGGTGGGAAGACGCCTCGAGGCATTCGTCGAATCGTTTGAAGTGTTGGAGGCCTTAGACCGATTGGAAAGCGGAAAAAAAGCGGATAAAACGGAATTTGTGTATCAAGCAAAAGGTTCTTCGAAGGTTTTCGAAGTTACGACGGGCATGCTTTCAGCAACACATCCTGAAAATGAAGAAGCCTTCCTATTGCTTTTCCGAGACATTTCCGAAATCAAGCGGGCCGAACTGATGCGGAAGGATTTCGTAGCCAACGCATCGCACGAGCTGCGAACTCCCACGACCATGATCAGGGGGTTTGCGGAAACCTTGGTGGAAGACTCTTTGCTTCCAGAGGCTCAGCGCGTAGCTTTTTTGGAGAAAATAGCCAGAAACTCGATCCGCCTCCAGGCACTCGTCGACGACTTGTTGAGTTTGTCCGAATTGGAAGGCAGCGACGGCGCCGTCAACCCGACCAACAACAAGCTAAGCGACGTCATCCGCAGTATTGACTTGTATCTGCAGGAAAAACCATATGTCGACACCGAAAAGCTCAAGTTGTCTCTTGCCGAAGAAAAAGAAAGCTTTCCATTCGACGCAATCAAACTTTCTTTGGCGATTGGGAATCTTGTCGACAATGCTTTCAAATATGCAGGTGATTTCTCGGAAATCCTTGTGAGCACTAAAATTTCCAAAGACGGAAACTACATTACCTGTACAGTCAGTGATGATGGAAATGGGATTCCACCCGAAGATTTGGGACGTATATTCGAGCGCTTCTACGTAGTGGATAAAGGGCGCTCAAGAGAGAAAGGCGGAACCGGACTTGGCTTGAGCATAGTCAAACACATCGTCGAAGCACACGATGGTCAAGTGGAAGCAAGGAGCAAACCAGGACAAGGATCCACGTTCAGGATCATCTTGCCCCGGTCTCCTATCCAGACAATTCAAAAGCAAAAATAGATTTTGTTACGCAATTGGCGCAAATCCGTCACATAAAAATAAACCCTTTTCTGTAAGGTAGGAAATCATTCCATGACATCTGTTTTGTTAACTATTTACCGGAACTATTGAGTGACAAACTTTTCTCCCAAATTCGGGTGTAATCGCTAGTCCCGCGCTTGCTAAAGAATGAAATCGATTATCAAGAAAGATAGTGTGATCAGGGTCTTCTTTGCAAGCAACGCCATGACCTCGATCATTATTTTGGGATTGATTACGATCTTTCTTTTCAAGGAGGGAATCGAATTCTTCGGGCAATACAGACATGAACTCGAAAGATACAGAAGGTCGGGAATGGAATATGCGACGGTGGTTTCAAGTCAACATAATGACCAAACCACTCTTTATCGCTATCTCGAAAGCATACTGTCCAAAGAAGTCGCCCACTTGGAATCTCTCCCGAAAAACGATCCGAATAGAGAAAAAGGGGAACAAGGAAGGCAAGAACTACTCGCCCTAACCCGTAGTTTTCAAGACACCAAAGAACTACTCCTGTCCTATGAGAAGGAGGTAGTCAAATGGGCCGCGGAGACCAAACTGTTCCTCATTACCAAAAGCGATCTAATCGAAGTCAAATCGGAAGCGATTGAACAAAAACTGCCGACCGAGGATTTCCCGGAAACCATCGACGAACTGGAAGAAAGGACTTCTTTCACCCATAGGGAACTAGCCCGTTGGAGAAACTACTTTATCCGGAACGGCAGAGAAGATTTGGCCAAGCGGATCAATCCGAAAGTAGGGGACGAAATGGGAACTGCAGAGAAAGGCGAGATCAATGACCTGACCGATCGTATTCGAACATCAGCAACGGTAGAGTATGAAAAAGTCACGGATGCTCAGGAAAAGCAGTTTTCCGATCTGTTCTCAGGCTTTCAGCCGACATTCCTTTTGCCCGAATCTGGAAAATCCCTCGATCAAGCGAGGGCTGCGCTAAACGAATACCTGTCAAAAGTTCCCCTGTACAAAGAGAGACTTACGCTTTGGAACCCCGAGGAACCTTATCCGCTTCATCGCGCTCTCACTGGTTTTTTGCTAGGCAAGGATTGGGTTACCAACAGCGCTCGGCAGGATTGGTTCGGGGTTTTGCCTCTGCTTTCAGGATCATTGCTCGTCAGCTTGATCGCCTTGGCTTTGGCCATTCCGTTTGGGGTTGGTTCGGCGATCTACGTGAACCAAATCGCCACGACTCGCGAGCAATCGATTATCAAGCCATGCATCGAGTTCATATCGGCCATCCCATCCGTTTTGATCGGTTTCTTCGGGATCGCCGTTTTGGGTGGAATGGTCAGCTTCATCGCAGACGAACGCCTGAATTCATTAACTGCAGGCTTTCTTTTGGCCTTGATGACGGTGCCAACGATTTTCACTTTGGCAGAAGACTCTCTCAACAACGTCCCGAGAGCACTGCGCGATGCATCCCTGTCTCTCGGAGCGACCCGATGGCAAACCTGCGCAAGGGTCATCTTTCCCTCAGCCATCACCGGCATAATCTCGGCTGTTCTTCTGGGTTTCGGGAGAGTAATCGGAGAAACCATGGTTGTTCTGTTATGCGCAGGCAACCGCATTGCAATTCCTGACTTCACTTCGGGCTTTGGAGTGTTCGCACAACCCGTTCACACGATGACGGGCATCATAGCTCAAGAGATGGGCGAAGTTGAATTCGGCAGTATCCATTACCGGGCACTCTTCATGGTCGGAATAACCCTCTTTCTGATTTCTCTTCTAGTCAACTACCTGTCGCAAACGATCGCCAACCGATACAAGAACAGTTACTGAACCAATGAATCCGGAAGACAAGCCCAAGGGAAATCCTTTTGCCAAAAGATTTTCCCGTGAACGCGTCCAAGAAACCATCATGTTCGGAATTTTCCGAAGCATGACTTTCTTCGTCCTTTTTTGCGCAGGATTCCTCTTTTGGGACATTCTTTCCAAGGGCTCATCGAAAATCTTCGAAGGCGACGGATTGATCAATTGGGAATTCCTTACGGAAGATCCACAAACACTTCACGTCATCGAAGACGGAGATTCGGAAATCAAATTGAGTTCCAAAAAATACTATGAGCTCAAAGATAATAAAACGTTCCAGAAGTGGGAGAAATTCAAGCAAAGCCCTGAATATAAAATCTCTTTGAATCAATTGAGCGTCTCACTGGACAAATTGACTGAAGAGTGGAGTGAAGAAAGGCTGCAAACTGCCAAATCAGACTTCATTTCCAGGGAGAAGCAAAGTGCCCGAGGTAAATTTGATTTTTGGAAAGAACTAGCAGCAGATCCTCAGACCACCGCCGCCGAATTTGAATTGGAAATGGAACAAGTGCCGGAAACGATCAGTCAATTCATCCTTGGCCATTTTGAGAAAGAGCGTGCTCGCCTGCCTCAGGCAGAAGAGAGGATCAGGTATTTTCGTTCCAAGCATTACCCATTGATCGAACACCCATCCGCCGCTTCAATTCAAAAAACCGAGACGGCTTATTTGGATTTCATTGAAGATTTACCGGCTTCACTTACCGAAGCGATGAACCATTCGGGGCGTGAGATCGAGGCGAAGCACTCCGACTTT
>JAYOII010000050.1:4678-5583 GCA_038118685.1 Opitutia bacterium | reverse complement strand
CCTCAAGACCGAGGGGCCAAAAGAATTCGCTAGTTTGGCTGAATCAATCGAAGCCCATATGCCAATTCGCCAATCCTTTTTCGGGCAGGATGGCGAAAGAGAGGATTGGGACGAACTGCTGTCAAGCCTTGCCCCCTTTCGACAATCAATGGATGTTGCTTTGCCCTCCAAGGATTACGCTTATTCAGGGGGCGGCATTTTCCCCGCAATCGTCGGAACTTTGTTGCTCGTACTGGGAGCCATGACAATAGCCATCGTGCTCGGAGTTTTTTGCGCCATCTTTTTGGCCGAATACGGAAAGCCAGGGAAGTTCTTGTCTTTGGTCAGATTGGCGATCCTCAATTTGGCAGGAGTTCCCTCTATTATTTTTGGACTTTTTGGATTCGGATTGTTCGTTATTTTTCTTGATTGGAACGTTTCGCTTTTAGCCGGTTGGTTCACTCTTGCGTTTATGGTTCTGCCTGTCGTCATAACCGCTAGCGAAGAAGCCCTGCGTTCTATTCCTCAGGGATTCAGGGAAAGCTCATTGGCTTTGGGCGCATCCAAATGGACAATGATCAAAACGAGCGTCCTACCCTATGCCATGCCTGGGATTCTAACTTCGTCCATTCTCGGGGTCGCCAGAGCGGCCGGTGAAACCGCCCCCATCATGTTCACCGCCGCTTATGCCAAACGCACCGAGCTTCCTTGGGAAGGCTTGGAAAACTGGACGGATTTTTTCTTTCAAGGAGTAATGGCACTCCCCTACCACATCTATGTCGTTAGCGCTAAAATTCCCCAAAATGAATACACGCAAGACATGCAATACGGAACCGCTTTCGTCTTTCTCGTTCTTGTATTGGGAATCGCAAGTCTTTCCATCGTTCTTCGCAATCGCCTTCGAAAAAAATATCACTGGTAACCTA
>JAYOII010000050.1:0-4668 GCA_038118685.1 Opitutia bacterium | reverse complement strand
GTGTAACTGATCAAAAAGCGTCTGAAGAGCCAGAGGCAACTGAACCTGAGCCAAAGAACGCCAGCATAAGCATCCGAAACCTTGATTTTCTCTATGGTGAAAACCAAGTCCTGCATGATGTGTCTCTTGATATCTTCCCCAATGAGGTTATGGCCTTCATCGGTCCGTCCGGATGCGGAAAGAGTACCCTTCTTCGATGCCTGAACCGGATGAACGATCTGGTGGAGGGAGCAAAAATCGGAAAGGGATCCATTGAAATTCACGGGACGGATTTGCAAAATGAATCGGTGGACGTCATCGAGTTGCGCAAGAAAGTGGGAATGGTCTTCCAAAAATCGAACCCTTTCCCCAAGTCAATTTACCAAAACGTAGCCTACGGACTTCAAATTCAAGGCGTAAAATCAAAAAGGATCATTGATGAAAAGGTCGAAGAATCCCTGCGCAAGGCAGCCTTGTGGGACGAGGTCAAAGACAGGTTGAACGAAAACGCCTATGGCTTGTCCGGAGGTCAACAACAACGTCTTTGCATAGCACGAACGCTTGCCGTCGAACCGGAGATCATCCTCATGGACGAACCTTGCTCCGCCTTGGATCCCGTAGCCACGGGACGCGTGGAGGAACTCATTTTGGGGCTTAAGGCCGAATACACCATCGTCGTCGTAACGCACAATATGCAGCAGGCCGGAAGAGTATCCGATAGGACGGCTTTCTTTTACTTGGGTAAATTGATCGAATGCGATCTCACGAAAAAAATCTTTCTCAATCCAAGTGAAAAACAAACCGAGGATTATATATCGGGCAAATTCGGTTGATCACAAACTACCTTGAACCCAGAGCGTAAAACGCATCACTCATGACTACTTACTTCGAACACAACTTGGAAACGGTAAAATCCAAACTACTTCTCATGGGACAGATGGCGAATGAATCGCTCAAGCTCTCCATTCAAGCCTTGTTGGAGAGTGACTCCGCACTAGCCAAGTCCATAAGGGAAAAAGATCGAGAAATCGACGAGCTCGAGAATGAACTGAGTGTAGCCATCACCACTTATCTTTCGACTCATGCCCCCGTCGCGGCTGACCTAAGATTACTTGTGGCCACAATGAAGATCAGCCATGAAATCGAACGTATCGGAGACGAGTCCAAGGCCATCGCCAGAAGATCACGAAAGACAACTTCGCATGATTTTCACAAAATCCCCAAAATGGCGAAAATCGCCCAAGAGATGCTCAAAGACGCCCTTTCCGTTTTCGTAGAATACGATGAAGAGAAAGCAAAGGACATCTGGAGGCTTGATTTGGAAGTAGACCGACTTCACCAGGAAAATAATCGTTTTTGCCAAACCTTGGTCGAAAAGGATCCGACCCAAGCCTCTTCTGTGTTCGAGACGCTTTTCATATCAAAGTCTCTTGAAAGAGTCTGCGACCATGCGGTTAACGTTTCAAAGGAGGTTGTCTTTATCGCTACCAGTCGAGACGTTCGTCATGCTCCGGAATATAAAAAATCCGCTCTCCGCAAGGAAATGAAATAACGAGGCTGAGGAAACTGCTTTCCTCTACCCAGCTTGGCGAATACGTGTTTTGTGACGCAGATTTGCCGAGATATCGGTATGGCAGTCTTACCTCCAAAGAAGAACCTTCATTGAAATGAAACTTGCCATTTGAGTGTCCGCACCGTGGAATCGGCGGCTACTCATGACATCACGGATAAGGATATTCGTCGTGGACGACGAAAAGGACCTGACCGACCTTTTGCATTACCAATTGGGCAAGGAAGGCTTCGAGGTCAAGTTCTCGAACAATCCGTTCGAGGCCTTGGGCAAGGCGAGGGATTTCAACCCGGACTTGATCATCCTGGACGTCATGATGCCCGAATTGGATGGATTCCAGCTCTTGAGGATGATCCGCTCGGACAACCTGTTGCAAAAAGTACCCGTCATTATGCTTACCGCGAAATCGGAAGTAGAGCACCGGATCAAAGGATTGGAGCAAGGCGCGGACGACTACTTGGGCAAACCCTTCGACTCGCAGGAACTGATCTTGCGGATCAGGTCCATTTTAAAACGTGTGGCCGATCAATCCAACGACTCGAATTCACGGATCATGTTGGGGAAACTTGTCCTCGACGAGGAAGACCACAGCATCTCGATCGCAGGCGACAAAATTGATTTCACTCTTACGGAATTCAAATTGATTCATTATTTTCTCAAACGAAAAGGAAGAGTCCAAACAAGGGACAACTTGCTTCTTGGAGTATGGAAATTCGATGCCGAGGTCGAGACCCGTACGGTGGACGTACACATCCGAAGAGTTCGCAAAAAGATCGCGAACTCTGGAGTCGAAATCGAGACGATCCGCGGGGTGGGCTATCGCTTGAGCCAGAAAAGCGTTTGATTTCATGTATGTCCCGGATTGGTTGATTGTTCTGCTTGGTTGCGGTTTGTTCGCCGCTCTCCTCTCGCTTTGGAAAATTGCCTGGAAAAAAAGACGTCATCCGTGGGGCAAAGGAAAGCCCGGAACGCCTCAGGGCAAAAACGAACAGGAACAGACCCACCGGGATTTCGTGGCAAACGTATCGCATGAGCTACGAACCCCGGTATCCATTATCAAAGGCTTTTCGGAAACTTTGATCGATGATTTCGAAAGCTTGAGCGAGAAACAAAAAAAGAATTTCCTGCTCAAAATCCGCAATAATTCGAAAAGGCTTGATTCCTTGATCGAGGATTTGCTCTCCTTGGCCCGGCTTGACGCTCAAGAGGTCGCCCTTAAAAAGCAGACCGTAAACCTCTCTGCCTTGATCGAGCAGATCGGGGAGGATTTCAAATCCAGGCAAAAAAAGGACACCCCCCGGCTACTGGTCGACTTGCCAAGCGCTCCGCTGCATATCTCGGGGGATCCCGAAAAGCTGATCAGCGTCTTCGAAAACCTAATCGAGAATGCAACCGTTCATGCCGAAAACCTTACCAGAATCAAGGTTCAGGCAAAACTCGACTCCAAAGGCGAGTCCGTGGTCTGCAAGATCGAAGACGATGGACAGGGGATTCCCGAAGGGGAATTGGACAGGCTTTTCGAACGCTTTTACCGCCTCGACAAGGGGCGTTCAAGGGAACGGGGTGGAACCGGATTGGGGCTCAGTATCGTCCGCGAAATCATCGAGGCCCACGGTGGAGAAATCGTTGTTCAGAGCAAGCTTGGGGAGGGTTCCGTTTTTTCCTTCCGGTTTCCAGTCGCTCCCTGACACCTTCATTCAATCCATCTTGGCGGAACTGTTTTCGCGCAACTCGACGGAATTGTAACGAAATTGTAACAAACATGACCCCATAGCGTAACGATACGGTGATAAGGTCGGGGGCAATGAATCCATCCACACCTACAATTAGACCTATGAAAGCCGCAGGCTCTTTGCTTTCTTTCCTTCTTCTTTCTGTTTCGGTTTTCTCTCAAAATTCAGAGGAATCCTCTTACGATGAACTCTGGAACAAAGTCGTCCTTTACGAAAACCCAGAGAATGAAACCTTGAGCAAGTTCGCTTTAACCGGACGACTTCAGGCGGACTACCATAGTTTCGAGAATGACGTGGACGGTTCTTCCGAGGATGATTCCCAATGGCGTCGCTTTCGATTCGGGTTCAAAGCCACCTTGTTCGATGGCATCACCTTGCATTCCGAGGCCAACATGAACCTCAATCAGCCTGAACCTCTTTACAGAAACCTTACGGACACCTATCTTTCTTGGTCCACTGATTCGGGAATGAAGGTCAAAGTGGGCAAACAATCCGCCCCTTTCACGCTGCACGGATCAACCTCTTCCAAGAAGCTTTATACCTTGGAACGGGGCAAAGTCGCTCGAAACATTTGGTTCACCAATGAATATTTCACAGGTGCCTCAATCTCCGGAAGTCGTGAAAACTGGGACTACCTCGCAGGCGTTTATTCAAGCGACGAAGGTCCTGAATTTGACGAAGCCTTCGATTACGGTTCTTTCGGACTCCTTTCGGTCGGCTACAATTTCGAGGAGACCGATCACTTTGACAAAGCCTTGGTTCGATTCGATTTGATGATGCAGGAAGAAGACCCCTTGAATCAAACGCCCGACCACAAAAATGCTTTTTCCATCGTTACAAAACTTCAAAAAGCAAAACTCAATTTTTGGGGCGACCTGAGTTTCTCGAGCGGATATGGGACGCAAAGTGACGTTTGGGGCGTCCAACTCATGCCTTTTTACGATTTCACCGACAAACTACAGGGTGTTTTCAGTTACACTCACGTCGAAAGCGAAGATTCTCAGGACGTCGACGTAACCCGATACGAGCGTGATCTCGCTGGTCGCGGAGATGAGATGCAAGAATACTTTGTGGGAATCAATTATTTTTTCTACGGACATAAACTGAAGTGGCAGAATGCCATCCAGTACACGGAAATGGATAACTTGGGACCGGACATCTACGAGGGTTGGGGATACACTTCCGGCCTTCGCATCAGCTGGTAATTCAAGCTTTCACCTAGTTCATCCTTCAAAACACTAAAAAAAGAAACTTATCATGGGAAACGTAACTACTTGGGACTTCATTGTTCGCCTTCTTTACATCTTGGGGGGGCTGGGAATCTTTTTGTTCGGGATGCGCGTGATGAGCGAAGGAATCCAAAAGATCGCAGGAGAGGGTATGCGC
>JAYOII010000049.1:3022-12978 GCA_038118685.1 Opitutia bacterium | reverse complement strand
CAAGATCGCATAATTCAACCTTTCCTTTTTTGTCATGCAGATCATTCAACCACACTATCATGCGATCGCCCGAACCGCTCAGGACTACGAGCGGATGGCCATGTCCGGAGTCGTAGCGGTTTGCGAACCCGCATTCTGGGCAGGTTATGACCGGAGGCATCCGGAAACCTTCATTGATTATTTCGCTCAAATTTCAGAGTTCGAACCGACTCGTGCTGCGGAATTCGGTATACGTCATTTCTGTTGGGTTGCGGTCAATCCCAAAGAAGCGGAAAACAAAGAACTCACCGACGAGGTCCTTCGCCTCATGCCGGAATTTTTCAACAAGTCCAATTGCCTGGGTGTCGGGGAGACCGGACTGCACAAGTCCACCCCGAACGAAATCGAATCCTTGCAGGCTCACGTCGACATGGCGATGAAGCATGGTCAACTTGTCCTTATTCATACGCCGCATCTTGCCGACAAGGCCCATGGTACCAAGACCGTCCTCGAAGTCTTGGCGGGAATGGACGTGGATCCGAACAGGATATGGATCGATCACGTCGAGGAACAGACCATTGAATCGGTTTTGGATGCAGGGTATTGGGCGGGAATGACACTCTACCCGGTAACCAAATGCAGCCCCCGCCGTGCAGTGGATATTTTGGAAAAGTACCCGACCGAGCGATTGCTCGTGAATTCATCCGCCGATTGGGGACCGAGCGACCCCTTTACCTTGCAGGAGTCGATCGTCGAGTTCAGACGTCGCGGACACAGCCTTCAAGAAGCGGTTGAAATCTATCACAACAACCCTTGTCGCTTTCTTGGTCAAAACCCGAAGTGGGACATTAAGCCGATTACCATTAGCGAGCAGTAGGGCATGCCTCTCAAGCTCTACGACACCTTGTCCCGAGAAAACCGGGAGGTCTTTCCCATGGATGGAGAAACCGTCCGGTTTTACGGTTGCGGGCCTACTGTTTACGGGCCGGCTCACGTCGGAAATTTCCGGACTTTCGTCATGCAGGATGTTTTTAGGCGCGTACTCGAGACTGCCGGCCAAAAGACCTACCATGCCCGCAACCTGACCGACGTTGACGACAAGACGATTCGTCAATCGCAGGAGGAAGGCGTTCCCTTGGGCGAATTCACGACCCGGTGGACCGAGCGCTTTCATCAGGATTGCAAGGCCTTGAACCTTCTCGCTCCGCACGTCGAACCCTCGGCGGTCGGACATATTCCCGAGCAGATCGCCTTGATCGAACGATTGATCGAGAGGGGAAAAGCCTACCAGGCCAAGGATGGATCGGTTTATTTCAACGTCGGCTCTTTCGAGGGTTATGGTTGTTTGTCACGCTTGGCCGATCGAGAGATCAGGACGTCCGACGCCTCGCGGGAAAGTTCGGACGAATACGATCGCGATTCCGCCGCCGACTTTGCTCTCTGGAAAGCCCGTCGACCGGAAGACGGGGACAACTTTTGGGAATCCCCTTGGGGCGAGGGCCGACCCGGTTGGCATATCGAGTGCAGCGCCATTTGCATGAAGCACCTCGGCGAAAGTTTTGATCTTCATTCGGGCGGGGTGGACTTGGTCTTTCCGCACCACGAGAATGAGATTGCCCAGGTGGAAGCGGTTACGGACAAGACATTCGCCCGTCACTGGTTTCACATCGCCCACCTCATGGTGGAGGGCCAAAAGATGAGCAAGTCCTTGGGGAACTTGCATACCGTGGCAGAACTTGCGGAGCGTGGATACAAGGCCCAGGAGGTTCGCTACGTTCTGTTGTCCGGGAGCTACCGGCAACCCCTTAACTTCACTTTCGATTCAATGAAGGCCTCGCGCAAGGCCTTGTCCAAACTGAGTGATTTCGCCAGGAAATTTGACTTCAAACCGGAGCAAGGGAGCGTGCTTGAGACCGAATTCGGTCCTTTCCAACCCGTTCAGGAAGCTTTGCTTGCCGACCTGAATACGCCCGAGGCACTCGGCCGCCTGTTTCGCTTGGTTCGCGAATTGAGCGAGGCTTACGAGCGTGGGGAATACGATGGGAAAGAGGAGGCCTTGAATGAGATTCGTCGGGGTTTTCAAGCGACTTGCGATGCCCTTGGATTAGTCGTGGAATCCAAGGATGAGAATGCCGAAGAAGCACCTGCGGAAATTCAGGAACTCGCTCAACGGCGCTGGGAGGCCAAGCAAGGCAAGGACTGGGTCTCGGCCGATCAATTGCGTGACGAGTTGGTCGCCAAAGGTTGGACGGTCAAGGACGGCAAGGACGGTTTTGATCTCGTTCCCTTGGTTTCTTGAAGGGGGGTGTTGCCGCTCGGGTCGTTGCCCGGGAAAGGTTTGGTTTGACTTAATCCGCTTTGACTTTGGCGGGGGATTGGGCGAGCTTTTTTATTATGAACAAATGGTTATGTCTGTTGGCTTGTGAATTTCTTTTCCTGACTTTGCTTAAGGGCGCCGACTGGCCCCAGTGGCGCGGGCCTGATCGATCGGGTGTGTCGACGGAAACGGGCTTGTTGAAAAGCTGGCCGACGGGCGGACCCAAACTCCTTTGGGAAGGTGGAGCGGTGGGAGAAGGGTTTTCCAGTTTGGCCATTGTCAACGGACGGATTTTCACGATGGGAGACAAGAACGGTCAGAGCCACTTGTTTTGTCTTGATCAGAAAGGCGGGGCCCTTCTTTGGTCCTTGAAGGTGGGGAAGTCGGGCGGGAATTATTCCGGTACTCGCTGTACGCCGACCGTGGACGGTGACTTGGTCTTTGCCCTTGGTCAATTCGGTGACTTGGTTTGCGCGGACGTCGCCTCGGGTCGGGTGCGTTGGAGCAAGAACTTAGCCAGTGATTTCGGTGGCAAATCCGGTGGTTGGAACTACAGCGAATCGGTCCTCGTCGATGGAAACAACTTGATCTGTTCTCCCGGTGGCAGCCAAGCGACCGCCCTTGCCTTGAACAAGCGCACGGGCTCGACGGTCTGGAAAACGGCCCTTCCCGGAGGCGGTGAGTCACATTACTCTTCTTGGGTGGTCTCCAACGGGGCTGGGGTCAAGCAATACGTGCGTTTGTTTTCCGGGGGTACTTTCGGGGTGGCGGCTGCCAATGGAAAATTTCTCTGGAGATATGACAAGCTTGGTAAAAATACGGCAAACATTCCGACACCCATTCCCTTTGGCGACTACGTGTTTACGGCAGCCGGGTACGGAAAGGGCGGGGCCTTGCTCAAGCTCTCGAGGAGGAGTGGACGAGTCATGGCCGAAGAGGTCTATTTCAGCAGGGAATTGAAGAACAAGCATGGTGGAATCGTCAAGGTGGGCAACTACCTCTATGGTGATTTTGATGACCGGGGAAGCCCTTGGTGCGCGGACGTCAGAACCGGTCAAGTCAAATGGCGTCGGGATGGCGGTGGACAAGGAAACGGATCCGCTTGCGTAACCTATGCGGACGGACGTCTTTACTTTCGTTATCAAGATGGAATCATGGCCCTTGTCGATGCATCCCCGCTGGGTGGGTTCCGTCAGGTGGGTTCCTTCAAAATTCCCGATGGCATGAAGAAAAGCTGGGCTCATCCGGTTATCAGCGAAGGTTTGCTCTACCTGCGTGGACTCAACAAAATTCTTTGTTACGACGTTCGCGATCCTGGTCGGGCCGTGGTTCCGGCTCCGGTCAACCGTGTGTGGACGGATAGCACCGGAAGGTTCAAAGTCGAGGCAAGGTTGAAAGGGGTGAACCAAGGAAAAGCCATTTTGGAAAAAAGCGATGGGTCGGTCTTCGAAATTTCTTTGGATCGTCTCAGCTCTTCGGATCGGGCGTACCTTCGAAGTCTTTAGCGCGTTTTGTCAATTTCGTCTCGATGGGACGGCGCATTGCAAATGGAACTCGCAGGGACCGTCCTTCCTTGCCAACCGAAAGGAGGCTCCTCTAGGGTCAGGGACTATGAAAACAACCCTGACTGTCTTTGCGCGATTTACGTTCGTAGCCTTATCTGGAATCGGTTTGGCCTTCAAGGCTTCCGCTGCCGAGGTCCCCAAATGGGTCGACCTGTTCAACGGGAAGGATCTGACTGGTTGGATAGACGTCAATACTTCGCCTGACACTTGGTACGTCAAGGACGGCATCCTTGTCTGCAAAGGCAAGCCCATCGGAGTGATGCGCAGCGAGAAACAATACGAGAACTTCTTGCTGCACGTCGAGTGGCGTCATATGGAACCGGGTGGTAATTCCGGGATATTCGCTTGGAGCGACGCGAAGCCCTTCGGCAACCGCTTGCCCAAGGGTTTGGAGATCCAAATGCTCGAACTGGACTGGGTCAAGCTTCACGCCAAGAAGGGTAAAAAGCCTCCGCCCATTGCCTACGTTCATGGCGAACTCTTCGGGGCAGGCGGACTCAAGGCGACTCCTGACAACCCCCGGGGTAGTCGTAGCAAATCGCTCGAGAACCGGTGCAAGGGAAGGGGGGAGTGGAACGTCTACGACGTGGTCTGCGTGGACGGGGTGGTCAAGCTTTCGGTCAACGGAAAGTTCGTAAACGGCATCCGCGACGTTCAGTACAAAAAAGGTTACCTGTGTCTCGAGTCCGAAGGCGCCGAGATTCACTTTCGCAACCTAAAGATCATGGAGCTTCCACCTGGCATTACTTCACCCGAACAAACCGCTCCACTAGTGAAGTAGCCGGAGCTACTTTTACCCTGCTGTGTTTTTCACCATAGGAAGTGTTTGTATCCCATTATGGACAGCAATGAATTATTACAGTTAATCGTAAAAATATGCTTAATTTGCCATTTATGGCTTTGAATTTATCCAAAAATCGCTAAGCCTATATGTTGCAACTATTGTGAAAGAGAGCGGAAAATATAAATTTACTACAGTGGTCCGAGCCCTTACTCAAAATACTTTTTTTCTGGTGTTTTTAATGCCATTTTTTTCTTTGTCCGCAAAGGTAAACTTTGAGGACGACGTCTTGCCCTTGCTCCAAGATTACTGCATGGACTGCCACGGACCGGAGAAGCAGAAGTCAGGTTTCCGTGTGGACAGGCGAGTTTATATGTTAAAAGGAGGGGATTCCGGTTTTCCCGCGGTGGTTACGGGCGATTTGAAAAAGAGTTTTCTGCTGGAACTGATCAAAAGCAAGGACCCTGAGGAGCGAATGCCGCCCAAAGGTGACCCTCTCTTTGACGATGAAATTGCCTTGCTCGAGCAATGGATCAAGGAGGGCGCAGTTTGGCCCGGTCAAATGGATGACAAACTGGAGGAGGGTACCGACCATTGGTCTTTTCTTCCCGTTTCACGGCCGGAGGTTCCCAAGGGTACGGATCATCCCGTGGATGCCTTTCTCGATAGCCGGCTAAAGAATGAAGAGATCCCTGCCAACCCGTCTGCTGACCCATTGTCATTGATCCGGCGCGCTTCGATCGTGTTGACCGGTTTGCCCCCCAAGCCGGAGCGCGTACGCAAATTTTTAGCCGATTCCAAGAAGAATTCCGAAGAAGCCTACGCGGAATTGGTGGACGAGTTGATGGCGTCGTCCCACTTCGGGGAGCGTTGGGCTCAGCATTGGTTGGACGTTATCCGCTGGGCTGAGACGAATGGCTCGGAGTCCAACCTTTACCGTAAACTTTCTTGGGTTTACCGTGATTACGTCATTCGCGCCTTTAACGACGACCGGCCCTACGATCAATTCATCCGCGAGCAGTTGGCCGGTGACGGACTGGGTACGGGTGAGGCCTTGGGTTTTCTGGTTGCCGGTCCTCACGTCCCGGCAGCCACCGTAGGACAAGAGCCCTCGGCGATTCGACAGGCCCGGGCCGACCGGATGGATGAGATCATGCAAACGGTCGGGGCTTCGCTCATGGGAGTGACGATGAGTTGCGCTCGGTGTCATAACCACAAGTTCGATCCGATTACGATTCATGATTACTACTCCATGACGGCAGTCTTTCAAGATATCGAATTCGGGAGCCGATACCCCGAGTTTTCGAAGGATCATCCGCGCAAGCAAAGTGCTCAGGGTATCTGGAAGGGCATTGCTCAAAACCGAAACAAGATTCGGGAAAAGACCAAGGTTTGGGAGGAAGACTGGGGCGCTTACAAGGAAATTCACTGGGATCCGGTCGAGGCTGTCGGTCTTCGGGTCAATTTCTGGTCGGGTTACGTCGGCTTGGACGAGGTCGAGATTTTTGGCCTTCCTGGCGAGAGCGTTAACCTGGCTCACGAATCCCTTGGGACCACAGTCAAGACGGATATTGCCTTTGCCCAGCAGGGAGGACGTTTTCCGGTTGGCAGAGTCATTGACGGAAAGTTCGGAACGCAGCGTTGGCAGGCAAGCTACCTCAAGGAAAAGAAACAGAACCCTTGGCTGGAGTTTGCCTTCAATTCTCCGGTCAAAGTCGGACGGTTGCGCATCAGCACCAACCGAGAATATTACTACGAGACCGATTATCTTCAGCAAAAGAACAAGTTCAACTTCGATCAATTCGTAGTGCACGTCAAGTTGCCCGACGGGACTTGGAAACCGATCGCTTCCATCGACAAATTCAGGAAGTTGAGGGATGGCGACAAGGTTGTTTCTGATGCAGTGAAGGAAATAACTCACCTGACCTACAAACTTTCCGAGGAGGGTCCGCGTCCGAGTTTCGTGGGCAGTTTCATCAAGCCAAAGGTTACGCGCGTGTTGCATCGTGGAAGTCCGGAGAACCCGCGTGACGTCGTCCTGCCCGGCGCCCCCAAGATTTTGGAGGGCGTTCTGGAAATGGGCAACGATGCCACTGGTCACCAACGACGGGCCCGCTTTGCCGATTGGGTGGTCGATTCCGCCAATCCGCTTACCGCACGCGTTATGGCCAACCGGATTTGGCAACATGTTTTCGGATCGGGTCTCGTAGTGACCGGAGGAGACTTCGGTCGGGCCGGGGCCTTGCCCACGCACCCTCAGTTACTCGATTGGCTGGCTGCCGAATTCGCTCAACCTTCCCGTCCCGAGGGAACTCCTTGGTCGATGAAGGAATTCATTCGTATGCTGGTTACTTCCGATGCCTTTCGCCGCTCGAGCGCGCCCTCGGGAAGGGGATTGCAGAAGGATGCCGGTTCAACCTTGCTTTGGCGCTTTCCGCCCCGGCGAGTTGAAGCGGAAGTCATTCGGGACGGGATTCTTTTGGCTTCGGGTAAATTGAATTCCGAAATGGGCGGAAGGAGCTATCGCATTCACAACGTCAAGAAAACTTATGCGCAATGGGAGGTTGTCAACAACTTCGGGCCCGAGACTTGGCGAAGGATGATTTATCAGGAACGAATGAGAAGGGTGGACGACCGGATTTTTACGGCCTTTGATTTTCCGGATTGCGGACAGGTGCGTTCCAAGCGCCCGGTTTCCACGACCCCTCTGCAAGCCTTGAATTTGATGAACAGCGAGTTTGTGGTTGATCAATCCAAGCACCTGGCCGAGCGGGCCAATCGTGAGGCGGGTGACGGGGGATTGCCTGTCGCGGTCAACCGGACTTTTGAACTTTTGCTTTCACGCAAACCGAGCAAGGATGAACACAAAGCCGCCCTTGAGGTGGCCAAGGCCCGTGGGCTTGCCATCGTTTGCCGTTCTCTGATCAATTCCAACGAGTTTGCTTTTCTGCCATGAATCACAACGAGGAAAATCTTTCATCGA
Source organism: Opitutia bacterium (assembly GCA_038118685.1). Lineage (GTDB taxonomy): Bacteria > Verrucomicrobiota > Verrucomicrobiia > Opitutales > Seribacteraceae > Seribacter. Next base: position 5,353 of record JAYOII010000049.1, on the reverse strand, counting down.
TTGGCCGTTCTCTCTTGAACCGCCGGCGGTTCATGAAAAACACAGGTTTTTCGCTTGGGGCGCTTGGCCTTGCCCAGTTGCTTTGCAAAGACGGGCTTCTTGCGTCGGATGACCCGACCAGCTTTACCGGTAAAAAACCCATCCGGCCGGACATTGACCCCGACAATCCCTACGCCCCCCGGGATGCCCATTTCAAAGGGGCGGCCAAACAGGTACTCGTCATCTTTTGTCCCGGCGCGGTCAGTCACGTCGATACTTTTGATTACAAGCCCGAACTGATTAAGTATCATGGCAAGAAACCACCTGGAATTCCCGCGGTAACCTTCGAGGGTCCGTCGGGGAACATTGCCAAGCCCTTTTGGGATTTCAAACCACGCGGGAAATCCGGCAAAATGATTTCCGACTTGTTGCCCAACTTGGGGGCTCTTGCCGATGACTTCTGCTTCATGCACGCCTTGCATACCCAGACGAGCGCTCATCCACAGGGGGAGAACTTCATGAATACGGGTTTCACCATGGAAGGCTTCCCGTCCTTTGGCTCATGGGCTACTTACGCCCTGGGTTCGGAAAACGATGAACTTCCTTCCTTCGTGGCCATTAATGATCCGCGCGGACCTGCCCGTTCGGGAAAGAATAATTTCGGAAACGGGTTTCTGCCCGCGGCTTTTCAGGGGACTGATTTCAATGCCAAGAATCCACCCGCCAACCTGGCTCGACCCGCCTCTTATTCGGCTCAGGACGACAAGGCTACCGTCGGACTTCTCCAACGCCTCAACGGCAGGCACTTGGAAAAGTATCCCAAGGATGCCGACTTGGCCGCCCGCATCGCAAGTTACGAACTGGCGGGGAAAATGCAGACCTCGATCCCCGAGGTGATGGATATTTCATCCGAACCCGACTCGATTCAAAAAGAATATGGGACGGATTCCGGGACCGACTTGAAACGGCAATATGCAAAGAATTGTATCCTTGCCCGTCGTTTGCTCGAGAAGGGGGTGCGTGTAGTCCAGCTTTTCAACGGGAGTGATCCGTCAGGCGGAAATGGAATCACGAACTGGGATTCGCACAGCAACATTGCCAAGACTCATGCCATGCAAGCTGAGATCATGGATCAACCTACGGCCGCCCTGATCAGCGATATGAAGCGCCGGGGCTTGCTCAAGGAGACTCTCATTGTTTGGTGTTCTGAGTTTGGGCGCATGCCTTTTCTCCAGGGCAACGGCACGGGTCGGGATCATAACCCGGATGCCTTCACTTGCTTCTTTGCCGGCGCCGGAGTGAAGAAAGGTTTCAGCTATGGGGAGAGCGACGAGTTCGGGTTCAAGTCGGTTTCCGGAAAAACTTCAATTTATGATTTCAATGCCACGATCCTTCATTTGATGGGCTTGGATCACGAGCGTCTGAGCTTTTATCATAATGGACTCGAAAGACGACTGACCAACGTTCATGGCCACGTCGTCCGCCAAGTGCTTTCCTGAATCAACCACACTCTCATTGATTGCCGATCGTCCATGCGTCCATTCCTGCAATTTGACGGCTTCTCGTTTCATTATGAAAATCAAAACAGGATTTCTTCTGCTGTCATTTCTCCCGTTGGCCCATATTTCAAAGGCCGCGAATTTTGCTGATGCTCCACCGGAGAATGAATCGGTAAAGAAGTTATTCGCCAAGGAGGTTCACTTGGAACCTGCCGTCAAGGGCAAGCCTCTTCCCACCAACGACTGGTGGACTTCGCTCCTCGCCGAGTCTCCTTTCCCAGGACGGATGTATGCTTATCCCTTTACCGTGAGCGCCGATGCCTCTGCGATGAAGATTTGGTATCCGCAAAAGTGGAACGATGCGGGAACGGAAATGGTTGCCGGCGAACCCTTGCTGATCGAACCCATTGACCCGAGCCCTGATCCGAATCCTCCGGAAAAAGTTCTTTTTGATTTTGAAAGTGATTGGGCGACCTTGGGGTGGACTTTGGAGGGCAAGGCCTTTGGAAAAAGCCCGATGACCAATGCCCAGCATGGAAGCCGGAATTTCGTAGGTTCCCGGTTTGCGGCAAGTTTTTACGGTCATGACGGTGGGCTTGGCACGGCGACTTCTCCAAAATTCAACCTGGACAAGGATTTCCTTCACTTCAAAATTGCCGGGGGCGATGACAAGGCGATCCTTGGGGTTCATCTCCTCGTCGACGGTCAATCCGTATTGCAGGAAGTCGGCAAGAAAAACAATGATTTCAGTTGGCGCAAATGGGATCTTCGCAAATACAAGGGCAAGCAAGGTCAAATTCTCCTGAGAGATGAATCAAAGGGCGGATGGGGTTTTGTGTCCGCAGATCATTTC
>JAYOII010000049.1:2386-3012 GCA_038118685.1 Opitutia bacterium | reverse complement strand
GCCCGCGCGCCCGCAGCGCCTCCCGAACTGTCGGATCCCGCTACGATTCCCACCTCCGGAGCCTTCTCTCATGCATCCACTTTGGGTTGGGGGGATTGGCACGTCGCCATGCGCCTTCATCTCTCGAATATCAAGAAGGCAGACGTTACCTTTGGACGAGGCATGCCGTATGTTTGGATCGAGCCCACAGGGATCGATCTCAAGATACCGGGCGTCGTGAAACCGGATGGCACGCTTCTTTACGAAGGGGCGACCTACGGGGTTCATGCTCCCGGCGGTTCCCTTGAGTCCACAGGTAATTTTACCCGGTTCAGCGGTCCTCTTCTGGCAATCAGCGCCTTGGGCCATGAACCGACCGTTGCCTCTAAGTTTTCCAAGCATGCTTCCGCCGTACCCCGCGATACGCGTTTTGATTGGAAGTACGACCAAGCCAAGGGTCGGGTTGAGACAACTTGGGTGATCGAGACAAGTAATGGGGAACCGGTTCTTCAGGGTTGGATCCCTCATCACTACCGAAAAACCACTCACGATTTCAACCTTGTGGGTGCGGAGTACAAGACACGTCGTGGGAAAATGATCGTTGCTCAAGGCAATCGGTTTTCCATTTCCTGGCCTTTCACGGGAAT
>JAYOII010000049.1:0-2376 GCA_038118685.1 Opitutia bacterium | reverse complement strand
AATGATTCCGATCTTCCCGATTCCCAAGGATGGTAAATTCAAGCCCGAAGTTCTGTCCGATTTGATCGAGCGATGGGCGAAGGGTATGCTCGCCAAGGAGGACAAGCAAAGGCAGGGTGGCGATACCTATTGGGGTGGCAAATCCATGCTCAAGACCTGCCAGGCATTCAACATGGCTTGGCAGTTGCAACTTCCCGTTGCCAAGGACTTGTACGCCGAGGCAAGACGCATAACGGCTGATTGGTTAACTCATGAGCCGGGGGAAAAAGCTTTTTATTATGCTCGTTATCCGTTGCCTTGGAGCGGGCTTGTCGGCTTCAATCCCAGCTACGGATCCGAGCAATTTACCGACAACCATTTCCATTACGGTTATCTTGCCATGAGCGTCGCGCTCGTAGGGATGCATGATCCCGCTTGGCTTGCCAAGTACGGACCGCCTGCTCGGGAAGTGGTGAAGCAATATGCAGAATGGGAAAGGGGTTCGTCGAGCTACCCGCGTCTGCGTACCTTCGAATGCTGGGCCGGGCACAGCTATGCAGGGGGGATGTCCAGCGGGTATGACGGCAACAACCAGGAGTCCTCGTCCGAGGCGGTTGGTTCGTGGGCGGGCATGTTTTTTCTCGGGGCTGCGATGAATGATCCGAATATGCTGGCCACCGGGGCAATGGGTTATGCGATTGAGACCGAGGCGGTGCATGAATATTGGAACAATGCCTATGGATGGAAAAACCCCGAGCAATCCAACTGGTCACCGAATTACAAACCGACGATCTGCTCCGTCATGCGCGATCGGGACATGGGGGCATGGACTTGGTTCAGTGGCGAGCCTATTCATATTTACGGCATTCAGTGGCTTCCGGCCTGGACGCATATGAATTATTTCGGAGCTCACAAGGACCATTCCCTTTTTCAACTCAATCAGATGCTCATCCGGCAAGGCAAGGACAAGGGCAAGATGACTTGGGAACGAATCGATGGCGACTGGGGGCAGGTTGCGGCCGCTTATGCCGCTTTCTGCCAACCCGAAGAAACGTGCCGCGTGCTTGACGAGGCGATTGAAAAGAATTGGAAGATTTCCAGTCCCAAGCATGCGGGGATTCCTTATTACCTTGCCCATGCCAGTCGGGTCTATGGATTGATTGATTCGGAATCCCACACGGATCTGCCTACTTCCGTCGTGTTTAAAAGACCGGACGGCTCAAGGACCGCGCTCGTATACAACCTGTCGAACGAAGCAAGGGCGGTCACCGTTTACGTGAAGGGCAAGCAAGTGTTGCGTGGACAGTTGAAGCCAAAGGGCCTGATGGCCGTTCCTCTGAAATAAAAACCTCAATGTTGCAGAGGGTCTTTCCGCCACGACTTTATCGTAGGGGTGAAAAATCCAAGGCCTTGAGGTAGAGTCGTTCGGGTGGTCGGACCAGTAGCTTTCCGTCCACTTGTGACTCCCGGACGATCTTTTTCCACTCCGGATCCTGTCCAAACGCTTTCCAATTGAGATCAGCCTGTCTGCGGTTGGCGTGGTGGATGAGGTAGATCAGGGTGTCCTCCCTTTCCGGTTGATCAAAAGGAGTCCAATAGCCAAGACTCTTGATGCCATGCTTGTTGAAAAGACGGGTGGTGTGTTCGCGGAAACGGTTGTTGAGGGCACTCAGTTTTCCCGGGTTCGTGACGTAGGTGCGTAGCTCGAAGATACCACCCGGCTTTGCGATTTCGTTGCTTGCCAAGAAGGAATAATCGTTTGCAGTGAGAAAAAAGTTGGTTGGTTTTTCGGAGAGCAATCCTTGGAACTCGGGTTGGTCCATAACCTTTTCCCATTCCTTGTCATTGGAGAAATTGTTCCAGTTCCGATAGGCTTCGTAGCGTGACGGATGCTCAAGAAAGTAAACAATCGTACGCTTTGTTTTGGCTGATCCTTCCGCAGGGATCCAGTAACCTGATGCCTTCATTCCATGCTTCTTGAAAATACGGTCGGTGTGGTCGCGGAAACGCTTGATCAAGTGTTGGAACCGACCCTCGTTTGCATGATAGATCCGCAACTCGTAAAGCGGGCCTTCGAGTAAGCGCGAAGCCGGTTTTGGATTGTTGAAGGAAGGTTTCGCATCCTCCCCCTTTTTTCTACCCAATGCTACTTCTTCCGAGGCGTGAAAGATCCAGGCCATGTCGTCGGAGATCTTTCTGCTCGCATCATGTCCACCGATGAATATGCCCTTGTCGCCGAACGGAGAGCGGCAAAACGTTCGTGGCGAAACAAGCGTAGGCTTCCCGTCCTGGTAGGCATTGTTTACTTCCAAAACCTTGTAAGTCAGGTTCGGGTGGCGGATAGCGTACAAAGCCCCGGCGTAAAGGGCGCTCCCTTTCCATTTCAAGTGATGCTTG